>NZ_NOIW01000100.1:0-19187 GCF_002708645.1 Sphingobium sp. IP1 | reverse complement strand
GGCGGAATATCGCTTTGCTCTGGACCCGATTGCGCGCTCTGTCCGCCAGTCGGCGGATAGGCAGGTATCTCCGCGCCGGGGAAGGCTGGGGGCAGCTCGCCCGATTCCACGCTCTCGCGTCCAGCTGGATCGACGGGCGATATCTTGCCCTCCTCGATCGCGCTGATCCGGTCGCCAAGAAGCGATTGGCCGTCGATAATCTTCTTGAGGTCGCCCCGCATCTTGAGTTCAAGGCTGTCGCCGCGCAGACCGGCGCCCATGTCGAGCTTGGAAGCGCTGGGCGGCAGTTCGGTCGGTTGGCTCGACCCGCTGCTTGCTGTGTACAGGCCATAGCCCAGGATCGCGATGCCGGCGGCGACGCCGGCCTGCTTGCAGCGCAGCTTCTGGGTTGCGCTGAGCGCGGCCCAATGGGTCTTGAAATCGAGCAGTGGCGCGCCGCGGGTTTTTACGCCGTCCTGTGAACTGTCGGCATCGCTCTTAGGCTTCGAATTTCGGTCGTCGTCGGACCTGGCGGTCAGATCCACATAGCCCGGCCTTCCTCTGTCGATCATGGCCGCTCTCCCCGACGAACGACAATGAGGCGCGCACTCTCGCCGGTCTTGAGGTCCGATCGATCGAGGGTCAGGGCGAAGATGGTCGAGCCCAGTTCCGAGCGCAGGAAAGAGCGCTCATCGAGAAGGACGGGCTGTTTTGCCGTCACCGAATATTCGGAGGCTGAAAGGCCGGCGCCATCGATCTGGATGGCCTTTCGCTCGACGATGGTGAGATCGGGAAGAGTGGTGATCGCAATCGTTCCGGCTCGGGGCGCCGTCTCGGCGAAACTGGCCGGCAACCGGTCTGCGAGCAGCGAAAGGGTGATCGACACCGCGCGCTCCTCTTCGACGAGGGGACCAAGAAGCTCCCTATTCGCCTGGGCGCGCTGGTGAGCGCCGGGGACAAGGGTGACGGTCTGCGCCGGAATATCTGCTGGCTCGGCATAGAGCGGATAAATAGCGCCGTTGCAGGAGACGAAGAATTCCGACGGGGCGGTCACATAGCTGCGCGTGATCTGCCCCTGATCGTCGCTTTCCTTGACCAGGAATTTGATCCAGGCGTCGGAGCCGGCCCGCTCAACGGCGATCGCTTTCTCCGCGGAGAATTTGACGTCCTCTATGTCGCCCCCGACGCAGATCAGATGATTGATGTCGCGGTTGGAGAGGCGCAGCGTGCTCGTCTGGTCGGGCAGCGCAGCGACAGGCTGCGACTGGGCCGCCGCGACCATGTGCATGCCCGACAGGCCCAGGACGACGGCGAGCGCGCCGAAAGCTTCAGCGTTCAGCATTGAAATTTTCCTCGGTAAGAGCGGTCAGCCAGAAGCGGCCATTGTCGAGCGCGAAGCGGATACGCAGCGTGCCCCGAAATTTGCGGATCACGCCGCCGATCACCCGGACCTTTTCGACGGGGACGGCGATCTCGCGGTCGGTGTAGACGATCGGCTGATCCGCCCGGATATAGGTAGCGATCGAGAGCGTCGGATTGTCGGCGAGCTCGTCCAATATGCCGTTCAGACTGTCGCGCAGCGCGTTATAGGCTGACGGGTGGGCGAGGGTCAGGAGTTCCTGGAACTGCCGATCGGCGGAATAGGCTGAATAGGTGCCCGACAGGGCGACGATGTTGCGGGTGATCGTGCGCAAATAGGCGGAGGACGGCTTGTTGCCCGTCACATAAAGATCGCCTGACGCGCCGAACGGAATGACGATCGTCCGCTGGTTCTGGTTCGAGCTATAGATGACGATGCCCAGCACGCTGGTGACGCCGAACAGGCCCACCACCGCGAATTTGAGCAGGCGGTTTTCCTCGAAGAGATTGGAGGAGCCCTGAAGATAGCGGTGAATGCCCCAGCTCGATGGCTTGCCCATGAGCGGGTCGGTGGCTTGTCCGGCTTTCTGTCTGGAAAAGATCATGGGATCGGCTCCTCACTCGAAGAAGCGGGTCTGTGTCGGACCCGGATAATGTGCGAAGCGCAGGAGCCCCCAGCGCCAGGCCAGATGAGGAATGAAGCCTCTCGGCTTGGTCCGCTTCCAGGGAATGAAAAGGAGAAGGGAACAGATGAGCGCCCAGCCGATCACTCCGCCGACGATCACCGCGACGAAGATGGTGGCCATCACCAATATGAATTCATCGGAACCGAACCAGAGGATCTGGACGGGGCGGTGAAGATATTGGGGAAGACGCTCATCCATGTCCCTTCTCCTCCTGCTTCACGACACCCCGCAGGGCATCGTTCCGGGAACCGACCATCGGCTCCGGTGGGTGTTGCCGGCCCGGATTGTGGTCCGCGCTGGCGTCGTCAGACAGGTGTCAGATGGTCATGCCGAAGGTCTGGAGGATCGAATCCGCCTTGATGAGGCAGACCGCCGCCACGATCGTCGGGATGCCGATCATGATGTTGGAGAAGAGACGCGAGACGCCGAAGAGAAAGGCCGCGACTCCTCCCACGAAGCCCAGTGGTCCCTTGACGCCCTGGTTCACCACGATGTCGTAGATATCGTAGCCAAGATCGCCCTGCGCCGGCGCGGAAAAGGCATGGGCCGCGCTGCCGACAACGGCCAGCAGCAGGAGGGCCACACCATAGTCCGCGGCCGACGCCAGCCGCTTTCCCAATCGCATATTCATGAACTTACCTCCGTTGAACCGGGTCGTCCTCAAAGTGCCTGCCGGCCTCGATCGTGATCGCTGTCGGCCGATGACCCTGCTGGACGGCCCAGGAAGGGCAGCGCCATCGGCATTCCGGTCCATGTCGCGGGCGAGGCGGTGTCTCCGTAGATTGCCTCCGACCCGTTCGAGATGGCCGCCATAATTCTGGAGAGACGCCGGGCCTGGCCGGCAGAGCTATTTGCCTGCATGGTCCTGGCCTTGCTTTTGCTGAAGCCAGCCCTCGATCTCGCCCTGCTGGAAGCCCGAGATGAGCTTGCCGTCGAGAATGAGCGTCGGCGTGCCCGAAAGACCGATCCCCTTGACCGCGGCATCATGGGCGGCAAGGCGCGCATGGCCGTCGGGGCATTGATCGAGCTTCGCTGGCGCCGTGCCGCCATAGATGGCGCGGAACGTCCCTTCGCTGTCCTTGGCGCAAAGGATATGCTCGGCCTTGGACGCTGCGGTGGGATGGATGCCGCTCACGAAGAAGATGACCCGTCGCACAGGCTTTCCCTCGGCCGCCTTCGTCGCCCAAAAACGATCCAGGGCGCGGCAGTAGGGGCAGTCGGGATCGGTGAACTCGATGACCTCGGGCGCGCCGGGTGGACCCACGATGAGTGCTTTCGATCGATCTATAGCGGCGATCCGCTTGCGGGCAGCGGCATCCTGCGCGAGTGCCGTCACATTGACGCCGCTGCGATCATAGATGGCGGCAAAGAGGATATGCTCGCTCTCGGGCGCATAATAGACCATGCGTCCGCCGGCATTCGCCTGATAGATCGGTCCCTTTATCGGCGAAGGACCAAAATCCTCGAACGACAAATTGGTGAAGGTCTGTTTGAGCTGCTGCTGCGCCAGCGTTGCCGCCTTCGAGAGCGCCTCTGTTGATGGTTCCTGGGAGAAAGCGCTCCCAACTGTCGCAAGCGATCCAAGCAGGATCAGGCCCCACAGGGGCTTAGCGCGCTTCATGAGCCGCCTCCTTCCGCGATGCGGACGAGCCGTTGAGGAGCGGCAGCGAAACATGGGCACCGAGCGTGAAAGTCAACCGCTGCTCAGGCTCTTGCACGCCGGCAGTGCGAGACGTCTCTCGGATGGCAAAGTCACCGCCCTTAGCAGCGATATGCTGGAGCGGCGCGCTGAGGGAGGTTGAAAATCCATCCTCAATATTCAGCCCTGGCCGGGATGGTGTCGCCGCTTGCATTGGAAGTGCGGCTGACACCAGATAGGTAAAGGCAATAATCATCGCGAACTCCCAATGTTGGGGGAAGCGCTCCGCCTTACTGTCGACCGACTATGGCGACCTCGTGGCATCTGCGCTTCGCATCTTGTCTCGATGACAGGTGGATGATCGAACGGAACCATCGCCGCAATCACGGGAGCATTTAAGTGCGCAAAGCGCATTTTCCTGCTCAATGCGCACTACAGTGCCCATTTCGCGATCACGCTTTCCCCAAAGGCGCACCGGTCTAAGTGCGGATCCATCTTGCATCGCGTGGTGAAGCGAGGCGTGCCCAGCGACTGCGAATGGCGATAAAGCCGTTGATTTCCCCGGCCAAGACTCGCCGGATCGGCGATTGTTTCTGTTGCGGTGCGGCGAGGGCTGCCTATTGTCCGGTCACAGGGATGCCATGGCGGGCTTATTCTCCAAAGAGGGGAGCACATGTCACCAGACAAGGCGACAGCGCTAACGGACAGTCCGCTTCTCAACTTCGTGAAGGAGTTGTCCGGACGACGCATCGAACAGGCGCGCAGACGAAACGGGATCACGCAGGTGCAGTTCGCGCGCGAGATCGGCATTAGCCGCCGCTGGCTCCAGGAAATTGAATCGGGAAACCCCAGTTCCCGGCTCGATTTTCATGTTGTCTGCGCTGAACATCTGCAGCTCAAGACAGGCTATATCTTCTTTCCGTTTCTATTCCGTGGGCACCAGATGGAGTTTCCTCGCGAACTCACATACGGAGATTTCGAAGAGATCGAGCGCGAATGCATCGACCTCTTCGTCAGGCGAAAACTCTCCCGCATGAAGCAGAAGCTGACGCCGCGCTGGTGGTCCCCGCAGCGAACCGAAGGGGCGTGAGGCATCAATGCCCGCGCTCGAGCCGATCACGCATGATCGCATTTACCGGACCATCAAGGCCCATATTCTCGCCGGCCAATTCTCACCCGGCGCCAAGCTGACGGCGACAAGGATTGCCGGCCAGCATGAAGCAAGCATCACGCCCGTGCGCGAAGCCATCTATCGCCTGGTTGGCGAAGGTCTCGTCGAAATGACGCCGGAAGGCTTTCATGTGAAGCCGAGCAGCCGGGATATGCTGCTCGACATTCTCGACCTCAGCCAGAAGCTGTTGGTGGTGGGTCTACAACGCTGGACCGGGCCGCCGCCAATGAGGGACGACGATCAGCCGCGTGCTGCTACGCCCCTTGCTGAGGAAGCCGTGCAGCTACTCGAAATGGTTCTCGTCAATCTCTTTGCCGCCTCCAATAACAAGGCGATCCTGGCCTGGGGCGAACAGGCGAATGAACGCCTGAGATGGATTCGCACCTATCAGTGCCGCGGCAGCAAAAGGGCTCTGCTGGAATGCGTTTCCATTCATAAACTTGCCGAGCAGCGCGATCGCGCACGTCTTGGGCGACAACTTCTGGCCCATCATCGGCGCTGCGCGCGCGCGATCGTCCAGCATTTTTTGTCGAGCGACCAGCCTGTTCAGACCGGAATCCCCGACGCGAGCCACAAAATCTAGCGCGGTTCCGATCCCTTGCGCCGGATCGGCGCTTTATGAACTGCGATATATATCCTTCGCCGACCTACCTTCTAATGGCCGCGACATTGCGGCGGTTATGAGGAGTGCAACGATGCGTGACGAAGAGACGGTCGGCCAGTCCGACATCATCGAACTGGGTTCGGTCACCGAACTGACCCGTGGTCCTTTTGGTGTCCAGGAGGACATTCTCACCAACCAGGCCCTGACGAGCATGGGCCTCGCCGACGAATGATGGAAGGGGGCACGCAGCCGCGTGCCCCTTTTCTTCAAAAGGAGGGTGCTGTGGGATTTGTCTTGGCGGATGGTCTCTCTTATGGCGTCGGCGCAAACAAGGCGATTTTCCTGGCCCTCGCCAGCGATCGCTATTTCTGCCTGTCGCCGGAACTCAACGACGCATTTTTGGCGTTTGCGGACGGGCAAATCGTCGATCAGCACCATATCGAGACCCTGATCGCGGACGGGATCATTTGCGATACGACCGGCGACCATGACATGCGCCCCGTCCGCGTGCCGGTGGCGGAGCGATCGCTCGCCACCCGCGCGGCGCGTTATACCATGGCCGTTCGGTCGCCCGTCGCCTTGCTGGATCGCGTCTATGTGAAACGGGTGCTGGCCAAGAAAGGCCTTCCGCGATTGCTCACACGGGATCTGAGCAATCTCCTTTACGAACGAAGCGACCGTGGAGCAGAAGATATCGCAGAGATTGTCGAGGCGGTTCACGCCGCAGGCCGGATTTTCGGCGCGAAGGATCAATGCCTGTCGCAATCCTTGCTGATCCGGCGCCAGATGCAACGCTGTGGCTATGGCGCGGCCCTCGTTTTCGGCGTTCGGCTCCTGCCCTTCGAGGCGCATTGCTGGCTTCAGCGCGGTGTCACCGTGCTCGATGACCATCATGAGCATGTCGTTCAGTTTACCCCGGTTTTCGCGTCATGATGGCGCAGCGCTATTTGGTCGTGTCGGACAGACTGCCTGGCGCGGAAGGTAGGATCGCGGAGGCCGGGCTGCGACCGGTTTACGCGAGCGAACGATTGGCGATCGGCATTGAGTCTGGTCTGCCCTTCAGGCTTCTGCCGGGCGGGGTGGGTGTGATTCTGGGCGCCTTCTTCCCTCGCAAAGGTCGCGAAAGGACGCTGGAAAGCCTTCTGAATTGGAAGGCGACCGGGCCAGCGGAAATGCTCGAGGCAATCAGCACCCATTTCTGGGGCTCCTATGTGCTCGTGTGCGACAGCGCGAATGCCGAAGGTCCGTTGGTGGCCCGCGATCCTTCGGGCGCGCTCTCTGCCTATTACAAGGCTGAGCCGAACGGACTCCGCATCAGTAACGATGTCAGGCTGCTCGGTGATTGCTTCACGATCGCCAGCGACCGGGTCCGCGACCTTATAGCGTCGGACGGCTACTATGCGGAAGAAACCTGCCTTGCGGGCATATTCGATTTACGGCCGGGCATGGTGCTCACGGAACTGGCCAGCCAACCCGTCGAGCGTCCATTCTGGTCGCCCTGGGACTATTGCCCTGATTCGCGCGATCATGGAGAGGCGTATGTCGGTTCTACCGTCAGGGAGGCGGTGTGCGATACGGTCGCCACGCTCTGTGGCACCTATGAACGCCCGCTCGTCTTTATGTCAGGAGGTCTCGATTCTTCGGTTGTTCTCGCCGCGCTACATGCCGCTGATCGTGCCGCTCATTGCCTGACCACCTATACCGCCGACCTGTCAGGAGACGAACGCGGTTTCGCACGAATCGTAGCCGACGCCCTCGACTATCCCTTGGCGGAGCGTTTTCTCGACCCTTCGCTGGTGGACTTCACAACCTGCGTGGCCCCCCATCTTCCCCGGCCCAAGAGGCGTCCTCTTTTTCAGGCGATGGGCAAGCTGGCTGCCCCCATCGTCAAAGAGATCGACGCCGATATTCTCGTAAATGGAAGCGGCGGCGACCAGGTTTTTTGTTCGAGCCAGTCGATGAACGCGGTGATCGACAGTCTGAAAGCGCGCCGATCCCTGCTCGCTACGATGGCGACGTTCGAGAATATCTGCGAATTGACGGGCTGCTCGGTGGGTGAAGGTATCAAAGGCATTTGGAGGCGCGTCCGGCGGTCGGCTCGCCATGCCTGGGGGATCAACACGGATCTGCTGGCCCAGACCGAAGAAATCCGCCTTCCGCGACATAGCTGGCTCGATTGCCCAAGGGGCACGCCTCCGGGGAAGGCATTTCATGTGGGTATGCTTCTGCGCGTCCAGGAGAGTATCGAAAGTCCGTTCGATGCTGACGGCCCGCCGATGCTCAATCCCCTGATCGCGCAGCCGGTCGTCGAAGCCTGTCTTGGCATACCGAGCTGGGCCTGGGTCCGTGGCGGGCGCAATCGTGCGGTCGCGCGTGAAGCCTTTTCGTCGGCCCTGCCGCCAGCGATTGTGAATCGAAAAGCAAAGTCCGGCCCCACCAGTTTCTCTTCCCAGCTCCTGTCGAAATATCGCTCGCAGATGCGGGAAATGCTGCTCGGCGGGATCCTCGCCGAGCAGCAGGTGATCGATGTGAAAGCGGTTTCCCAGGCTTTGGACAATGTCATGCAGCAGAGGGGGCCGCGGAGCCTGAGATTGCTGCAACTCGCCGACACCGAAGCCTGGTGCCGGCATTGGTCGAGCCTCCGTTAGAATGTCATCTCTCGGTCAGCCCGCCTTCTTCTCGGCGACGGGCTTCCTGTCGCGCAGCAGCGTCCATCGCTTTGCCGTCTCCGCATCGCGTGGCGGGATCCCCTTCAGCCAGAAGTCGAACCAGGCGATATTGCGCTCATAGACGGCGAGGCGGTGGGCAGCCTGCCATTTGATGTGCTGCTCGTCCGGGAAGACATAGGCGTCGACCGGTTGGCCAAAAAAACGCAGTGCCCGGATCGAGACCAGGGAGTGCAGATATTCGGCGTCGGCAAGATTGAACAAAATGGGCGTGGAAATCTTCGCGGCATTGCGGGAAACCGACATATTGGCCCAGAAAGGCTGATCATTGGTCGACAGGAGCGGGTAGCCACCTGCCTCGAAACCCTTTGCGCCGCGTTCTCCGAGCAGCGCCATCGAACTGATGGGCTCTTCACAGCAGTGACTGACGGACGCCGCGGCGAAGAGATTGCTGTTGATAAGCGAGAACCACAGAATGGACGCTCCTTCGCTCAGGCCCGTGATGGCCCTCCGCGTCGGATCGGTCAGGCCGAGCCGCTCGACCATCGCGATTCCCGCTTCCAGGGAGGATTGGATGCTGCGCCGGTTCGCCCAGTTTTTCCGGTTGATCGCATTATATTCCGCCTGTGAGCTTGTCTTTACAAATGATGCAACGTGTCGGGGTTCATCGAAGCTCAGAACCGCATAACCCCGTGCCGCCAGTGGCTGGATCGGATATTCGTCTCCAGTGCCCCCGCGAAGAAAGCCGCGGCTGCGATAGGTCGTGACAATCAGTGGAAGCTTCTCACCCTTCCGGCTTTCCGACGGAAGGACAAGATCGCCATAGGTCTCGATGCCGCGATCATTGCTCCAGAAGAGCCGCCGGACCGGACCCAAACGGAACTGTTTGAATTCGGGGTTCGGATCGAAGACGAGGCTTGGCGCACCTGTTTGCGGATTGAGCCTGATGATCCTCCTCGGGACGGTCGCTTCCTCCTGTGCGCAGACCAGCATATCCTGGGCAGGTTCGCAGCCCAGGAGGAGACCAGCGGTTCGGAAGCGCTCGATCACCTTGCCCTTGTCGATCCGCCAGAGATACAGCGCCATGTCGCCATTGGCGCGGCCTACACGCCGGAGGAATAGAAGAGATTGGCGGTCGGCAGCCTGCCATGCTGCGAGAATTCGTCCGCTGCAGGCGGCATCCGGGCAGCTTCGAGTTATTCCCGCCTTCCGGGCAAGCTCCTCAATCGACACGGCCGCGCCCTGATCAACAATGACAAAGGGCAGCCAATGTGGAGGCGGCGTTGGCGCTCTACCGACGTCCTCAGGCTTCGTGAAAGAAGCTGTCGGGAATGGGCTGACCGGGATGGCTTCATGACGCTGGGGAAGGGGCGCAACGAAAAATGGTCGGTCTCCCGTGACCGGGACAAAGCGATCGTCAAGATGATAGCCTTGGCGGGCCTCCTGTGCATCGGCGAGCTTGAGCGCAGTCAAATCTTCGAACGTCACATCGAGAACGGGGGCATTGTCCGCCCATTTTACTCCCACCACATTGGATGGTCCCGTCGCGACGGCGCGCGATCCACCGCCCGATGGGTCAGCAACCCAAGCCTGGACTTGTCCGTTCACCTGTTTGAGGAACGCCAGCGAACGTCCGTCGGGCGACCACTCGGCTTTGATGGCCTTGGCGTTGCCCGAAGGATAAGGCCCAAGCCCCCATTGCGGATCGTGCCGGAGGATCAGCTCGCCACCGCGATCGACAATGCGCGCTTCTCCATGCCCGTCAGTGGCCATCACGATCATGGAAAGGCAGTAGCTGTTGCTAACGGGATCCGCTTGACGGATCTGGAAGGCAACTTGCCTACCGTCAGGCGAAACACTTAAGCCAACATCCGATTGCGAATCGGTTGGTTCGCCGAAATCGCGCAGACGCGCAAGATCGTCCGATGTCATCAACCGGGTGCCGGTGGTCGAAACACCCCCTTGAGGAACATCCGTGCAGGCGGGCTGCGCCGGTGCGGAAATCGCCGACGCTGCGATCGCGAGAAGGAGACCTGTCACCAGCTCTTCTCCACGGTGAAGCCGACATATCGGCCGATGGCGGAATAGTTGGTGGAATCGAAGGCAGGGACAAAGGCGCTCGCTGTTCTGATACGATCGGGCTTGGCATTGAAGATGTTCATGACCGACAAAGCAAAGCTGATGCCCGGAAGCGTGGTCGAGTGCGGCTCATAGCGGATATTGGTGTCGACCGTGGTCATGGATGCGACCGTTTCAGTGCTGCCAAACCGTCGGTCTTCAAGGCTGTCAGTATAGTTCACATAGCCCGCGAACATCAGCTCGCTTAACTGCCAGGCTACACCACCGCGCGCGCGCCAGCTTGGCGGACGGAACACCGTGCCGGCGAGTTGCTCCGGGGTCTGACCCGGCAAGAGCTGTTGGCGACTCTGGAGATAGGATAGCGACCCTGAAAACTGAAGATCGCCCATATCCCTGGTCTTGAGGTGATATTCCAGGGCGAGATCGACACCCTGGATTTCCTGTCGAGCCGCGTTTCTGCTTCTGTTGTCGATGATATAGGCAACCCTGGCAGGGTCGAACGCAACGCCGGCATTATTGAGCAAGCCGCCAGTCGCCAGTGCAAGGGCACTTTGAACCTGCGCGATTGTCGGATCAACGGTGATGAGCGCACTATACAAGGGGTTCGACAGCGCGCCAACGCGGCTTGCAATCGGGGTTACAACCCGATCTTTGTAATTGGTATGGAAATAGCTGAGCTCAACCTTCAGCCCAGGAACGAAATGCGGCTTGACGGTGATACCTGTGGACCAGGTTTCCGCTTTCTCAGGCTTGAGATCGAGATTGCCGCCCGTCAATTGCAGGACCGTATCGCCTGCTGAACCCGTCGCGCTATAATAGCTCGGCAGATCGATTTGCCCGCGCTGGGTCAGATAAAGTTGGCGGAAGGTCGGCGCCTTGAACGATTTGCCCCAACTGGCGCGGAAGGTCACGTCAGCGACGGGAGCGTAGACGACGCCAAGCTTCGGCGTGGTGACATTGCCGATAGCCCGATATCTTTCATGTCGCAGTGCGCCGATCAGCGTCAGGCGTTCGATCCCTGGAACATCATTGTCCGGTGAGACGAGGGGCAGATTGGCTTCAGCGAAGACGTAGCTCGATTTCCGGGTTTCATCGAACGTCGTTCCGGGGATGATCGCGCTCGAAGTGACTGTCCGAAGCCGGGAGTCGAGGCCGTTTTGGCGAAATCCTCCACCCGCCGCGATCTTCGCGTCGCCGCCCGGGAGTTTGAACAGACTGCCCGCCAGGTTCAATTCGCCAAGCAGGATGTTATTGGCGTACCGCGCCTCGCTGGTGCTAACTCGCACGCCGCCGGCATTATAGCCCGTCGCGACACTGCTCTTGTCCTCGCCATAGGTGCCAGTAACCGAGACCGACCAGTCCTTTGCAAAATCCCATGCAAGCCGGGGCGTGATGACGAAGGATGACAGGCGGGACGACGTCGGAAGGCCCGACTGGCGATAGTCCGCCGTCGGCGTGAGGGCGGTCGCAAAGAAGGAGGTGCGATGGTTGTACAGGGCATCGAGATCGAAGGTCAAAGCGCTGCTGATTTGCTGATGCCCGGTCAGGGCAATGGCATAATGCTTCTGCTCAGGAAGCAGGGTTGTGCTGTGATTGAGGTTGCTCCCATAGCTTCGTTCGCCGGCCTTGATCGACGTGTTCCGACCGGTCTCTGCGGTAATGAGAAAGCCGCCATTGTTCCACCGGGCACCGGTGACCGCGGAATATTGCTGTTCGACATCACCTCCATCCGTCGCGGCTCCAAGCCGGGCCGATATATCGAGCCCTTGGAAGTCGCGTTTCAGGATGACGTTCACCACGCCCGCGACGGCGTCCGAACCATAGATAGCGGATGCGCCCTCTGTCAGGATTTCCACCCGCTCGACGGCTGCCATGGGGATGGCGGAAATGTCGATGGACTCGATCCCGCTATCATAGGCCAATCGCTTTCCATTGAGCAGCGTCAAGGTCGCATCCGCTCCGAGACCCCGCAAATTTACGCCGGTCGCGGAATTCACATTCAGGTCGGCGGCGGTCGGACTGCCCGCAAGCACGCCGGGATTCTGGCCCCCGTTGAAATTCTGCGGCACCGAGCGCATGACGTCGCCCAGCTGATACTGGCCGGCATCGCGCATCGTCTCCCGGGAAAGCGTGATGACGGATGCGGAAGGCTCGGCACCGGCGATCCGCGTACCAGTGACGATGATCGCCTCCGAATGGCTATTGTTCTGGCCAGCTCCCGCAGCGCGGCCGCGCCGGTGAACCACGGCGCTGCCTTGCGCATATTCGATCTGAAGCGGAGATTTCTGTTCCAACGTGGCAAGAGCCTGCGGTCCCGTCATGCGTCCCTTGATGGGAGGGGCGATCAGATCTCCCATCTCCTGCGCGTCATACAGAACCTCCAGGCTGCTGGCCTGCGCGATGGCCCGCAGGGTGGTTTCCATCGGCTGCGATGGAAGGTCGAAATCGGCAACGCTATCCTGTTGTGCCGACGCGACGGCGGGAAATGCCGCTGCAGGGATGCACGCCGAGGCGAGGAGAGTCGGCAGCAGTTTGCGGGTAATACTCATAAAGCCCCCTTTGACCCGGCTTGTACATTTTGCCGGTTTCGTGGGGGCTTTCACGCCTCAGCGAGGGGCACCCCTAAATCAGGGGTGAAATTTTCTCTTGTCCTGCCGCTGCCGCAAAATGATCCGCTCCTTGCCCGCCTCGCGCTCCAGATCAAAAAGAGCTGCGAGCTTCATGCTCAACGCTTCTGTGTCCTTGAGCGAAAATATCCCGGACACCCGCAGCCGTTCTGTTTCGGCGTCGCCGATGTCGATCGGCACACGGGCGTAGCGATTGGCCTCAATCACAACATCTACCAAAGGCACGTCATGAAACTCGCCTTTTGCCTGCGTCCACAAATTCGGTTCGCTATCACCAATGGGTCGCGGCGCTTCCAGGTGAGGGGCAAAGGCCGTCTTTTCCCCTGGGTGCAGTCGTTGACGAGAAGTCGCTCCAGAGCTGGCCACGGTGACATCGACCGCGCCCCGGAGCAGAGCAACCGACACTTTTCCGCCTTCAGCGAGACGCACGTCGAAAATCGTGCCGCGCGCGGTTACTGTTCCCGCGCCGGCAGCCACGTTGAAGGGGCGGTGTTCATGCGCAACCTCGAACCGGGCACGACCGCGGACAAGTCTGAGGCGCCGGTCGCTTGCGGTGAATGCGACCTGCACCTCGCTGTTCGTGTCAAGAAGGATGGTCGATCCGTCTGGAAGTGCGATGCTCCGTATCTGGCCGACGGCGCTCGCAACGGTGAAATGATCAGGCGCTCCATGCTGGAGCTGCCCAGCCTCCTGGCGGTCGAGCACTGCATGAAACATCACCTTTGCCGAGATTGCGCCCAGCCCGATGAGGAGCGCGATCATCGCCAGACCCTGCTTGCCGGGGCGGGACCGGGGCTTTTCGCTTGCTACACTGCCATCAGGATCATCCACTCTTCCACTGTCGGTGAATATCTCCGATACCTTGTTATAGGCGGCCCGGTGCAATGCGCCGCGGGCGAGCCAGGCTTTGAAATCCGACTCATGCGATTTGGCATCAGGACCGCGCATTTTGGCAAACCAGTCTGCGGCGTCGTCATAGAGCTGATTGCCCAGAGGTGCGATCGGATCCGGTCTCTCTTCGGTCATGCCTGATCCACTCCTCTCACAAGCGCCTTCAATGCCGATGATATGTGATACTCGATCGCCTTGACGCTCAGATTCATCTCCTGCGCTATCTCGATATAGGTTCGACCGCCCAGGCGATGCATCAGGTAGATGCGTCTGGTTTTCTCGGGCAGTCGGTCAATAACGCTTTGATATTGTCGCTTCACGTCTTCTGCCTCAAGGTTCAGTGACTGCTCTGGTGGCGACGCGAACGCCCTGCCTTCATCGATCGGTGCGTCGCTGACAAGGCGCCTCCATCTGGCATCGCGGCGCGTCCTGCTGATGAGCAAATTCCTTGCGATCCTGAACAAATAGGGGAGGGGGTCCCCCTCGATATTGGCGCGGGACAAATGGAGAAATGCGTCATGCATCAGGTCCTGGGCCTCGGCTTCGTGGCGCGTTCGCCGCGCGAAAAAGCGAATGAGGCGGTCTGACTCATGCCGATAGAGCGCCTCGATCGAGGCAACTGACACGGGATTGCGGTCTCCACTCCCGCCTTGAACTCTGTCACTCATTGCCTGGACACTTTCCAGGCACTGCATCGCTGCCCAAAGTCGGGCAATTGCGAGAGATGAACATGGGATAACGCTACATGCCGACACGAACCATCCGGAAAACCGGACCAGTCCGCACACGCTGTTGCCGCCGTTCGCTCTGCGCTATCAGCGCTGGGCTTTGATCCGGTACGGCCGCTCGGCCGTCATGGACGAGCGTGATTGATGCCTGACGAGAAAATCTGCGAGAGGTCGCCGGCAGTCCTGTCTCGCTTCCTTGAAGTCTGCATAGCGGCACGGCGCTGTCAAGGGGAAGGGCAGGATCTCCTGTCGTTGGCCATGACGATGCATTTTTGCTCCCCGAGCCCAGTAAAGCGGCCCGGGGAGCCTTTCGGATCAGCCGTTGAGCTTGTCCTTGATCGCCTTGGCAGGCGTGAAACCGAGCTTACGCGATGCAGCAATGCTCATCGGTTCGCCGGTCCGCGGATTGCGGCCGTCGCGTGCTGGGCTCGCCTTGACCTTGAACTTGCCAAAGCCGTTGATCGAGATTTCTTCGCCCTTGGCGGCAGCAGTGGCGATCGCTTCAACAAGACCGTCCAGAATTTTCTTCGTGTCGGTCTTGGTGACGCCCTGGGTAGCGGCAACCGCCTCGACCAGCTCAGTGGTATTCATCAGCTAACTTTCCCTTTTGTAGGAAGCGTAGCTCATGCCGTGAAGGCGCCAGCCAGTCGATAGGTAAATGCGTGCCGTACTGGCGGGCGCATCCCTGTTTCACGATTAAATCTGGCTTCGAAATGCTTCGATCAAGGCCATCTGTTCGTCTCCCAGGGCGTCCACAGCGCCGCCATATTGGCGCTCGCCAAGCAGCTCCGACGGGCACCGTCCTTCGACATTGCCTAGATTGGGCCGATGAACCTGATAGCCGATCAGGCGCGCCAGATCCGGTGAAAATCGCTTTGCCATTTCGGGCGGGTAAACGAGCGTCTGGATTTCATAGGGTTTGAGCCACCCCAGCGAATAGCTGACGATCATCCCGCGGCGCGCTGCCCTGGTTCGGTTCGCGCCGCCACAATGCAGCGTCGATCCCAGAAACAGGAGCGCGGAACTTGGGGCGATCTCCAGCGACCCCCCTTCGTCCGGATCGATCAGATCTTCGTCGCGCCGACGATGGCTGCCGGGCCAGAGGATGGTGGACCCGTTTTCTGGTCGATAGGGTGTGAATGGCCACATCACATTCACCAGATACTCCGCTTCATGGTCGCTGGGGAGCATCCGGCTGACCGGCCACATATCCTGATCGCGGTGGGGCACCTGTTGCTCGGCGCCCGGCCGGATCTCGATCGCCTGGGTGAGGTTGAGCTGGATATTGTCGCACCATGGGCCCAGGATATTTTCGACGATTTCGAGAATGAGCGGATGCTGGATGAAAAGGCCGGCGAACGGCGATCGGTTCAGCAGACCGCCAAACCGTACCGTGTCGGCCCCATAGAAGGGACCTTGCGACACCGGCGTCGCTGCAAAGCTGTCGCCAAGGTCACAAGCGAGGCCTTCCACCATCGCTGGCGGGATTATGTTCTCGACTAGGCAGAAACCTTGGCTTTTCAGAGCATCGAGATGAGGTCCGGCGGCATGGCCAATGCGTTGGTGTTTCACTGGACCCCTCCCCGATCAAGCGAGGGGTCGAACGAGGTCTGAACGGGTGTTTCATCCCAGGTTCCCGCCTGCGCCATGAGGCGGGGCGTGTCTTTATTGATCGCGATCTCCAGCGCGCCGACCATGCCGCCGGGGTCCATCTGCGGAAGACCCAACACCTTGCATTGCCAGCCATAGGCCATGACCTCACGCATATACCAGGCATGGGTCACGCAGCAGAAGGCGCTGATCCCGTTATGCAGCGCGAACTGGACAGCCGATGTCAGCAGGCGATTGCGGACGCCGCGCCGTTCCACCGCGCGGATGCGCGGACTGAGGCACAAGCGGGAAAGTTCCCAGACCGCTTGCGAGCTGGGTGCTCCGGTGTCGCACAGATGGTCGAAGAAATCGCCGATGATCGTGGGCCGGTTGGTGGGCAGCAGACGCATCGATCCCAGATGGGTGCCATCCGGCAGCCCGACGATCAGGTAGATTGTATCGGGACCGTCAAACTGGTCGATCTCATACTTGCCGTCCAGGGCTGGTAAATCCCAACCCAACAAGTCGATGAAGACCCGCTTTCGATCCCGATACATGTCCGCCATGAGCGCGTCGGGCACGCGCGCAGGTACACCCTGTTCAAATGACAGCATCATGTTCCTCCTGTGTGTGAGACAGGCAGGATGCGAAGGATGGCGATTCCACTCAATCACCCGAACGGGGGTGTTTTAGGACATTCGCAACATGTCCCAATAGCTCGCTTGCCCTTCGAACAGGGCGCGGACGACGAGTTGGATTCTTCGCGATACGTCACATTTGCGCATCGCGTTTGAAAGATGATCATCGATCGTATCTTCTGAGAGGCCGATGATCTTGCCGATTTCCCAGCTGGTCTTGCCCGTTCCGACCAAAACTATGCAGTCGAGCTGCCGCTGGGTAAGTTGCGGCATCCTGGGAGCAGATACCGCGTCCTGATTGGTGATCCTGCGGGCGACTTCGAAGCAGAAGGTGGCGATCAGTTGAGCGCTTCCGATCAGGTCTGAGGTGATTTCGACGGGGCGGTCGCTGGCAAAGGAGCAGGTTCCACGATATTCGCCCGCCAGTGGTGGAACAGGAACGGTAAAGCCGTCCCGCAGCCCATGCGCCCGCGCCTGGTGCAAGATCCGGCGGTGCCGCCGGTTGAGGCGAATGATGTTGGGTACCTCGCGCCAGCTAAAGCCAGTCAAGCGACGATGGCTTGCCGTCAGGATCGGGTCGTCCTGAAAATAGCGGTTCTGCAAGATTTGCTCCATCCAGCCATCCTCATAACCCATCAATGTGATGGCATGCGCCGGCGGGCGCGCCAGATCGACATGATGAAGCAGGGCATATTGGTTGAAGCCGAGGGCTTTCGTCATTTCACGCAGCATTTCGCGCAGTCCGGCTTCGTCCGTGATCTCGCGGCAGCCGTCGATAAACTCGATCATTCTTGGTGACATGAGCATTGCTAAATCCCCTGTTGTCTAAGACTAGCTAAGCATTCGCGACCCCTCCATTGGCGCGCAGCTGCCTCCAATCACCCCCTTTCGGGTAGTAGGTGGACGCGCCGCCGCGTGAAATATTTGTGACAGTTTTGCGAAGGGGTGAACATAGATGGGCGGATCACGCAGCAGGGATTTTTTCGCCATATCGGCGAGACTTACAGGGATTTCGGGGGTTCGTGTCGTCTTGGCGTTTAGGGGGCTCTCGCCTCGTCTTCCTGGTTCCCCTCCAAGCGCTTTTCTCGCCGGTTTTTACAGGTGATCCTGTGGAACGGAACGAACCCGGACGGGGAAATGCGCGGCGCATCGAAACGTGCTTGACCCTGATAGCCAACCGTCAACTGATAGGCAGGCATATCGGGTTTGATTTGTGCGCCGATCCCGCCTGGGACATGTTGCTGGACCTTTACATCTCGGAGAGTCGCGGTCGCGACATCGCAATATCGAGCCTTGCCAGCGCGGCCAACGTTCCTCCAACGACTGCGCTTAGCTGCATAAGGACGATGCGGGAACGTGGGTGGGTCTACCGTCAGTCCGATCCGGGAGACGGTAGGCGGATCTATATCCGGCTGACGGACAAGGCCCATGTTGCGCTGGCTGCCATTCTGGATGGGATGGCGGATCGGACGAGCGAGTCCTGACGGTTCTGGCCCGTTGGCGGGAGAGGAGGGGGAGGAAGGGTGCGAATTCAAGTATCAGGAGTTCGCAATGTCATCCCAAGCCTTCCCCAGCAGCGCGGCGCGCTATGATGAACCTGTTGGCCCAGCCGGCACCGAGATCGATGTCTTCACGCTTCTACGAGAGGTTCGTTCGGCTTTGCAGGTGGCGCCTATACGCCAGTTTGGTCCACACCGCCGACGTCGAAATGCCGCACTTGCTCGCAATATCGATGCCTACCTCCAGAGAGATGAGCCGACCCCGCTTGCTCTCGCTGCGGAGGCGGCAGCCCGTTTTACGGGCACGCCCGTTGGCGTCATGGTGGATTCCGGTGAAACGCATATCGTTTCGACAACTGCCGGGGTCTGGCTTCGCGCGCGGCTCCTCGTCGACTGGGACGCGATCCTTCCCCTGCTGGCAAATTTCGTCAGCTCCCGCTATGCTGGCGCAATCGCAGCGTTACCGGAGACGGCGCGACAGGTATTTATGCTGCACCGATTTGGCGGTCTCGACCTCGGCGAAATCGCCAGTCGCTTCGATCATGATATATCGACCTGTGAGCGCCTGCTTGCCCAAGCGCTCGCCAATATAGCCCGAACTATCGACCATATTGAGCAATAGGGATCATGCATCGAGCGTGGCATCCGCGTGCGCCGTTGGCTTTTAGTCCGCTTTCTGATCGGGCTCTTGGCTTGCGCGGACAACGTCGATGGCATGCTGCAAGCGCATTGCGCCAAGACCATCGTCGATCGCTTCTAATTCCGCCAGCGCCCGCTCCATCAGCCTGATCGCGCTTGATCGTCTTGCGGCAGCATCTTCGCTTGCGATCATGTGAATTTCCCCTGCTCTCAGCCGGCGGCACGCCTTGCTCAATGAAGGATCAAGGCGTGCGGCCCCTGAGAACCGGTTGTGGTTTAGCTGAGGTCTTTTCTCTCCTGCAAACAGGCGCACGATGGTGCTGCACGATGAAGGGAGATGACACGATGACGAAGAAGATCACGAACCCCGAGATACTGGCGATCCGGGCAGC
>NZ_NOIW01000010.1:0-90799 GCF_002708645.1 Sphingobium sp. IP1 | reverse complement strand
GTTCCTGCCCGCCGCTGGCGATGCCGTGCAGGCTGTCGGCCGTCTGCTCCGCCGCGACCGCCATGCCGGCCGCCGCCTCGCCATTGCCCGATGCCCGCTCCACCGCCTGTTCAGCGCGCGCCGACAGCATGTCGGCCATGCCGACCAGATCGGCGATCAGCGCCTCGACATCCGCGCGAAATGCGCCGCTCTCGCGCGTCACATGCTCCAGCCGCCGGGTGCGGGCCAGCGCATCGCGCGTATCCCGCTCCGCCGCCAGCCGCAGCAGCAGCGGACCGCCGACCACACCGGCATAATGGCCGCCCTGCGTCACGATCAGCCCCTCGCAATCGCTCCCCTGCGCCGCATAAAGGTCGATCAGCCGTTCGATGCTGGCGCTCTGCTCCACCGTCGCACACGGCCGCACATGCTCGTCCAGCCGCCCGCCGAAACTGGGATTGCGCAGCAGCGCATGACCGAAGGGGTTGAACAGGATGCGCCGCATGTCGCGCTCATAAATGGCCCCCACCGGCCGATCGGCGGCGTCCACCACCGGCAGCAGCCGCAGCGCCGCATCGTCCTGGAAACGGTCGACCGCCTGGCTGAGCGGCTGGCCCAACCGGACCGCGGCGCAGCCTTGCGCAAAGGGCAAGGCGGTGCCGGCGGCAACATGCGGCTCCGGGTCGGGCCGATCGAGCATCTGGGGCGCGTACATGGCGCCCGACCTAGAAGGAAAGGGTAAATGACCGCTTAGTATTTGATGACGATTTTGTTACAGATCGTTGTTTTTGCGGAATTATTTTGCCGGCTTATAGCCAAATGCCTCCCGCGCCAGCTTGACCACCTCGGGATCGGGCGCCGGAAAATCCATCGGCACCAGTTTCTCCAGTCGCTCCGCGACATAGGTCAGCGCCGCGATTCGTCCGGCCTTGCGATTATTATTGTCGATCACCTTCCAGGGTGCCTGCTTGGTGTCGGTCTTCTCGAACATGTCGTGCATCGCATCCCAATATTCGGCCCGCCTGGCCCGGTTGCGATAATCGTCGGCACCGGTCTTCCACCGCTTCCACGGCGTATCCAGCCGCTGCGCCAGTTGCTCGTCCTGCGTCTCCTGGGTGATGTGGACGAACAGCTTGATGATGTTGGTGCCGGTCTCGACCTGCTGCGCCTCGAACGCGTTGATATCCTTGTAGCCGCGCTTCCATTCCGCCTTGGGCGCATATTTTTCCACCCGCTCCACCAACACCCGACCGTACCAGCTGCGGTCGAACAGGCCGATATTCTGGCTGGCGGGCAGCCGGGTCCAGAAGCGCCAGAGGAAATGATGGTCCAGTTCCTCGCGCGTCGGCGCGGCAATCGGATGGACCTGATAGTATCGCGGGTCCCAGTCCGCGGTCATCCGCTTGATGATGCCGCCCTTGCCCGCGCCGTCCCAGCCTTCCAGCATGATGACGGTCCGGCGGCGATGCAGGATATGGGCGACCTGGATCTTCGACAGGCGATGCTGCAGCGCCAGCAGGGCCGCATCATAATCGCCTTTATACTTCGCCCCGGTCTCATAGTCCGACAGATTGATCGTCATGCGCCGCTCTCCTGCAAGGGGACGGCCGATTAGATCGAACCGCGCCGCCAAGGGCAAGAGCGGTTTCAGCGCAGCACGGCGTCGGTATCGACCAGCCGCACATCGTGCATCATGTCGAGATAGGCCTGCAGGTAGAATTTGTGCGAGGCGCCGACGATCACCAACATGCGCTGGCCCGGCGCGGCGGCGAACACATCGCGGATATTGGCCGCCATGCGCAAATTGCGCACCTCCCAATAGCCCGCATAGCCACGCCCGAACCGCTCGGGCGAAGGCTCCTTGAGCGCCGCGCCGAAATCGCTGTCATAGATGGTCTGCGCCTGTTCCGGTGCATTATAGGCGCGATAGAGCGCCAGCACGCCCGCGCCCGTTTTGATGCCGGGCTGCAGCGCCGCATCGGCCGCCTTGCGGCGCGCCGTCGCCGCGTTGTCCCACGCCTTCATGATCGCGGCGCCGGCCGCCTTTTCCTCCTCGGCATTGCGGTAGGGCCGGTCGGCGCTGTGGTCGTCCATCGGTTCCAGCCGCTCCAGCCCCAACCGGGCAGCGAGCGGCGCGGCAATCAGAAACTCCTCGTTGCGGCGCTGGCGCAGCGTTTCCAGCCGCGCCACCAGCACAGTATCCAGGCCATCACCCGCATGACGGTCTACGCCGTCCAGCCGCAGCCATTGCACCAGCGCCGATCCCTGATCCTCCGCCGCCAGGAACAAGGCCGCCAGATGGCGCCGATCCGATGCCGCCGGTCGCTCCGGCCAGGCGGCCAGACGCCGCTCGACCTCGGCCGTGGCGGCCGGCACGTCCAGCCCGGTCGCCGTGCGCGCCGGCGTCGCGTCCCAGCAATAGGTTTCCACCGTCTCCGCATAGCGGAACGGCGCGCGGCGCAACGCATCGCACTGCAGACCAGACAGGGACTCGACCGCGATCGCCTGCGGCTTCCACGCCGCCAGCCGGTCGATCAGCGGCCCCAGCGCCTGCGCATCGAAATTTTCTGGCCAGCCAGACAGATGGGGCGTGCCCAGCACCATCACCTCATTGGGCGGCCCGGCAACCGCCTTCAAAGCGCGCGGATCGAAACCGGGACTAGCCGCCTGCACTGCCACTGCCGAAAGGCCCGCCGCCACCATTGCCATGATCGTCCGCATCATCCGCCATGCTCCCTTGCCGTCACGTGTGTTATCACAACAATACAGCAAGGCAAGACGGCAAAGAAAAAGGCCCCCACCGGATGGCGGGAGCCCTGTTCCTTCCAGCCTATGGAAAGGCTTATGCCTTCGCCTGCGGCTCCACGACACGAACATGCAGTTCGCGCAGCTGCTTGAACTCGGCAGCGCTCGGCGCCCCCATCAGCAGGTCTTCGGCGCGCTGGTTCATCGGGAACAGCGTGATCTCGCGCAGATTCTGCGCACCGCACAGCAGCATCACAATGCGGTCGACACCGGCGGCCATGCCACCATGGGGCGGCGCGCCGTACTGGAACGCGCGATAGAGGCCACCAAAGCGCTCTTCCACGTCGGCCTGGCTGAGGCCCACCAGTTCGAACGCCTTGACCATCGCTTCGGGCGACTGGTTACGGATCGAACCCGACGCGATCTCATAGCCGTTGCAGACCATGTCATACTGATAGGCCTTCAGGCTCAGCGGGTCCTGGTTGTTGAGCGCGTCCAGCCCGCCCTGCGGCATCGAGAAGGGGTTGTGGGCGAAGTCGACCTTCTTCTCGTCTTCATCATATTCATAGAAGGGGAAGTCGACGATCCAGCACAGATCGAACCGGTCCTTGTCGATCAGGTCGAGCGTCTCGCCGACGCGGATGCGCGCCAGGCCCGCCAGCTTGGCTGCCTGCGTCTCCTTGCCGGCGGCGAAGAACACGCCGTCGTTCGGGCCAAGGCCCAGCGCCTCGATCAGCTTGGCGGTCGCTTCCTCGCCATGATTCTTGGCGATCGGGCCGCCGGGCACGCCATCCTTGATGTTGATATAGCCAAGGCCCGAATAGCCTTCGCCGCGCGCCCAGTTGTTCATGTCGTCGAAGAATTTGCGGCTGCCTGCGCCTGCGCCCGGCGCCGGGATCGCGCGGATGACATTGCCGCTCTCAACCAGGCTGGCGAAGATGCCGAAGCCCGAGCCGTGGAAATGCTCGGTCACGTCCTGGATGATGATCGGGTTGCGCAGGTCCGGCTTGTCGCTGCCATATTTCAGCATCGCTTCGGCGTGCGGGATACGCGGGAAGCTGCCGGCCGGGGTCACCGGCTTGCCCTGGGCAAATTCCTCGAACACCGACGCGATGACCGGCTCCATCGTGTTCCAGACATCTTCCTGGGTGACGAAGCTCATTTCCAGGTCGAGCTGGTAGAATTCGCCCGGCAGACGATCGGCGCGCGGATCTTCGTCGCGGAAGCAGGGCGCGATTTGGAAATAGCGGTCGAAACCGGCAACCATCAGCAGCTGCTTATATTGCTGCGGCGCCTGCGGCAGGGCGTAGAACTTGCCGGCATGGATGCGGCTGGGCACCAGGAAGTCGCGCGCGCCTTCGGGCGAGGACGCGGTCAGGATCGGCGTCGAATATTCGGTGAAGCCGGCATCTTCCATGCGGCGACGCATGTCGCGGATGATCTTGGTGCGGGTGACGATATTGGCGTGAAGCGTCTCGCGGCGCAGATCCAGGAAGCGATAGCGCAGGCGGATATCCTCGGGATATTCCTGCTCGCCCGCCACCGGCAGCGGCAGTTCGGCCGCGGTTGACAGCACGGTCACCTTATCGGCGACGACCTCGATCGTGCCGGTCGCCATCTTGGGGTTGGTCGCTTCCGGGCCGCGCGCGACGACGGTGCCGTCGATCGTCACGACCGATTCCGCCCGCAGGCCGTCCAGAATGCGCAGCGGCTCGCTGTCCGCCTTGGCGACGATCTGGGTCAGGCCATAATGGTCGCGCAGGTCGATGAAGAGAACGCCGCCATGATCGCGCTTGCGATGCACCCAGCCGGACAGGCGCACATTCGCGCCGACATCGGCTTCACGAAGGGCGCCGCAATTGTGGGTGCGATAGGCGTGCATGGCGTTTCGATCTTTCAAATTCGTTTTACGGAAATGACAAATTGTTGCGGCCCGGCTATGGGCTTGCCTTGTCGACTATCGACCAGCCCGCAGGACGCGGGCCAGCCCATAATAAGATCGAAGACCATATGCAAATTCATCCGCTGATTACCGACAGCAAGACGCTTTCCGATTTCTGCGCCCGCATGGCCAAATCCCCCTATGTCGCGGTGGATACCGAGTTCATGCGCGAGAATAGCTACTGGCCCGAACTCTGCCTGGTCCAGGTCGCCGACTCCAACGAGGCTGCAGCGATCGATCCCAAGGCGCCGGGCATCGACCTTACGCCCCTGCTCGACCTGCTGGTCAATAATGAGGACGTACTCAAGGTCTTCCATGCCGGCGGCCAGGACATCGAGATCGTCCACAACCTGACCGGCAAGACGCCGCATCCGATGTTCGACACCCAGATCGCCGCCATGGCGCTCGGCCTTGGCGAACAGATCGGCTATGGCAATCTCGTCGATGCCTGGCTCGGCGTGCAGCTCGACAAGGGCGCACGGTTCACCGACTGGGCGCGCCGCCCGCTCGACAAGCGCCAGATCGACTATGCGATCGGCGACGTCACCTATCTGATCGAAATCTTCCCCAAGATGCTGGAAGAACTGCGCAAGACCGGACGTGGCGACTGGCTCGACCAGGAAATGGAGCGGATCAGCGATCCGTCCAATTACGAGAATGATCCGTCCGAAGCCTGGAAGCGCGTCCGCATCGCCAGCCGCAAGGCCGATGTGCTGGGTCGCCTGAAGGCGCTGGCCGCCTGGCGCGAGAAGGAAGCGCAGGACAAGAATCTGCCGCGCGGCCGCATCGTCAAGGACGAGACGCTGGCCGACATCGCCAGCCACCCGCCGCGCGCGCAGGAGGATCTGGGCAAGGTGCGCGGCCTGTCCGCCACCTGGAAAAGCAACGACATTGGCGGCCGGCTTATGGCGGCGCTCGGCGCGCACAAGCCGCTCGGCAAGGACGAGATGCCCGAGCGCGATCCCAAGCGTCCGGGCCTGGGCAAGGATGGCGCGCTGGTCGCCGACCTGTTGAAGCTGTTGCTCAAGATTCGCTCGCGCGACATCAATGTCGCCCCGCGCCTGCTCGCCCGCACCGACGATATCGAGGCGCTGGCCGCCGGCGTGCGCGACGATCTCGCGATCCTGGAAGGCTGGCGCTATGACCAGTTCGGCCGGGATGCGGTGGACCTGGTCGAAGGACGCCTTGCCTTTGCGGTCAAGAATGGCCGGCTCAAGATGACGCGGACCGAATAAGGAGACGGACGATGCGGATGGCGATGCCCATGCCGATGATGGCGATGATATTCCTGCCCCTGACCGCCT
Source organism: Sphingobium sp. IP1 (assembly GCF_002708645.1). Classification (NCBI taxonomy): domain Bacteria; kingdom Pseudomonadati; phylum Pseudomonadota; class Alphaproteobacteria; order Sphingomonadales; family Sphingobiaceae; genus Sphingobium; species Sphingobium sp. IP1. Next base: position 84,829 of record NZ_NOIW01000010.1, on the reverse strand, counting down.
GTGTCGGGACCGGCAGCGAAGGCCCCGACTCCGCATCGCCGCCAGCCATGGCGCAAGGGCCGTGCAGGAATGACGGGCTCGACCGTTTCACCGGGCAGAAGGCGACGGCCGATCTGGGGGCGGAACTGCTCAAGGCCTCGGGCGCCAAGACGCTGCGCTGGGGCGGCCCCAATATGGCCATGACCATGGACTTCCGCCCCGACCGGCTGACCGTCAGCTATGACGATCAGATGGTCGTCACCAGCGCCCGCTGCGGCTGACCCGCGCCCGCCTCATTCGGCGGCGCGCGGCAACTCCACCACTGTGCTCCCATCGAGCGCGGTGATCAGCACCACCGCCCCCTCGGCGCCATAGGCGCCGTGCAGGGCGACGATAGAGGCCTTCACCGCCACCGCCTCGCCGCGATTGCTCAGCAACATGGTCTGCACGCATTGCGCGCCCTGCCCCTGCATCGCCCGCTCCAGCGCCTGGCGGAATGCCGCGCGGCCATGGGTCAGCACCAGGTCGGTCAGTTGCACGCCCATCACCCGTTCGCGCGGCAGGCTCAGCATATCGGTGAAGGGCACATCGACCGCGTCGATCGTGCCGCGCACCGACAGGCGGACATAGCCGACATCGCCATGGGCGGTCATCGCCTCGATGATCGCGGCCTTGGCATCGGCCAGCCGATGACGGCGCACATCCTCGGTAATGTCGCGGAACATGATGACGGTTGACCTTCCAAGGGGAAAACTCTGCAGCCGCAGCCAGGCGCCGTCGGCAAAGGGAGAGGGAATATCGGCCGCGCTCGGCTCGCCGCCGCTCACGGTGCGGCGCACATGCACTTCCATCAGGCTGCCACTGATGGACGGCAGGACGACGTCCAGCTTCGGACCGACCATCTGTCCCACCGGCTTGCGACAGATGGCGCTGGCGACCCGGTTGACGAAGTCGACGCGCATATCCTGGTCACAGATGATCACCGCCTGATCGACCCAGTCGGCCAGCGCGAACAATTTCTCCTCGGCGCTTTCCTGACCGGCGCTGCCCGACTGGGCTTTGAGCGCCCGGAATTCGTTGACGCCCAGCAGCACATGAGTCGCCCGGCCATGATGGGTGATGTAAAGCGGCGTGCGTGTCGCCATGTCGCGACATTCGGAAAAGCCGCGGACCAGGTCGGCCGCGGTGACGACCGGACTTTCGGCCGGATAACCACCCTCTCCCTCCATTCCATCACTCCCTACTGGGTTCAGATGGCGCGTAACGCGCTGGGTCATGTCCCTTGATGCCATAATTATCGGCCCTCCATCAATCGGACAAAAACAGAAGCAACATGCCTTCCTCGGGACGGCACGGCTTCAAGAGGGAATGATGGGCATTTCCGCATCCTGTTTCCTTTGCTCAGACCGGAAACGCGTGTTTCCGGTCCATCTGCGTGCCCATGGCCATCACGACCAGCACCGGCACCGCCCAGATTGTCGACATGGCGTAGAAGAATTTGGTGAGGTAGGCGGGTGACACGATCACCGCGACCTGAACCGCCGCCACATTCAGCTGGAAGGCGGCGACGATGATCGGCCAGCGCCGGCTGCTCAGCATCGAAATGATGATCTTGAACAGCAGCGAGGCGCATTCGATCGCCAGGATCGTGCGGATCAGCACCGCCTCCGGCCGGATGGTCAGGACCGCCGTCTGGGCCAGGATGAACCCAGCCCAGACGCCGACGATGCTCCAGCGCCCGGTCGCGCCGCCATAACGCACCACGAAGATCGAGGTCGCGATCAGCGCGATCGTATAAGCGAGGAAGATCTGCACGATCCTGCCTTCCGGTCCGGGTGCGTCAGGCGACCAGGCGCAGGGCGTCGGCCTGCTTTTCTTCCAGCGCGCTCCACGGACTGTAGCAGCCGTCGGCGCGTTCGGCCTGGTTGGTCTTCATGCGGATCTTGGTCGCCTCCAGATGGGCGCCCAGCAGCTGCTCGCGGCTCTGCATCATCGTGTCGATGCAGCCATGGAAGCGCTTGAACAGCTTCTGTCCCTGTTCGGGGGCCAGGCCGATGGTGCGGGCGGTATCGATCATGTCGGCGCTCATCCGCAGCGTATGGGCCAGGACATCGTCCAGCTTCACATAGGCATCGCGGACCTGGCCGCTCAGGTTGAAGAAGGTGTCGTCCGACATGTGCATTTCGCTCTTGGCGGCGCGCTCGGCGCGGCGGGCATTGGACATGGCAAGGCTCCCTTTTCAGGCCAGCGCTCGCTGGCCCATCAGATGGTTGGATTGTTGGAGACCGTCAGCCGAACAGATGATTGAGCCAATATCCCATCGTGATCAGCGCGGCCAGGGAACCCCCTGCCCATAGCGCGACCCGGAAGATGGTCGTCAGGATCTGCCATCGATTCAGCCCATGCGGTTCCCCTCCCATGGTTGCCAGGATCCGGTTACCCAATTGGCGCAAACGACCCTTTTCCTGCCGCTCTGCACCAGCCGGGATGTCGCCGGTCCGGGTCGGCCTGCTTGGTGCCGACGCCTCCTTCTCACCCGCCATCGCCGGTTCAACAAGCGGCTCCGGCTTTAATTCAAATTGCTTGAATTGCGCGTTTTTCTCGGCCTCTACCAATATCCGGGCGGCTTCGCGCCGATCCTTGGCGCCCAGCGCCACGGTCGCGCGATAGACATATTGGTCGACCGTACCGGGGGTCAGCGATGTGCGCTGCGCGATCTGCTTGGAGGTATAGCCCTGTGCCACCAGCCGCAGGCATGCCCGCTGATTATCGTCCAGACTGGCAACCGCATTCGACATTCCAACCCCTCTGATCGCCCACAGGGAATCATGCCCCGGAACGGATGTAAACTTCTTCTATGATCAATTTTTTATGATGACGGCCAAGCCGTTGATTTATATCAGATACACTTCATCCATATCGGTGAGACGAAAAAGGCGACGCCTGTGGGCATCGCCTGTTTCCGTTACGGAATCCAGTCATCGCATGACTCGATCCGCAATAGCTGCAATCGGGAACCCGGATAGCGCCCCGAAAGGCGCCGTCTACAGTTCCAGGCCGATCAGCGTGCCGCTGCCGATCCGGTCGACATAGCGCTTGCCATCGACCTCCAGCCAGTCCGGCGTCACTTCCAGCCGGCGCCCGTTGATCGTGGTACGCAGATGCTCGACCGCAAGCCGGTTGCGCGCAACGATACGCAAAACGCACAATCCGTCCCCCCGCGCCGCCATCATCGAATAGCGGTCGCCGCGCAACAGGAAATGCCAGCTGCCGTCATGCGGCTTCCATTCATTGCCATCGATCACCTGCATCGGCGTGCCGTCGGCCGCGCCCAGCCTGACGCTGATCCGCGTCGCCCCCATGGATCGGCGCGGCGGCGCGAAGATCAGGATCGGCTCGCCATCCAGGGTGATGGGAATCGGCGTATCGCGCAGCATCCGCGATCCACCGACGATGAGTTGTGGCAATTCGTTGGAGAAGGGCAGGCGATCGCGCGCGAAGTGGCGCTGGCGCACCACCGGATTGGCATGGAAGCTGTGGACCTGATTCGCGGTCAGCCGCCCTTCCTCCACCAGCCCGTGACAGGTCGGGCAGAGCAGCGTCGCCCCCGGCCCGTCTGGCAGCCCCAGATATCGATAGATGGTCACTCCGCAGCGCACGCAGGCAAAGCCGCAGGACTGCCGAATCTCGGCCCGCTGATCGGCCGTCAATTCCGGCAACAGCGGCATTACGCGCAAACCCACCATCAAGGCGCCCCCTTTTTCCCGCCGTCCGCCTGATGCGGATCGACGTTGCTTGTTCCTGGCGTCCTCGTGCGGGTGGAAAGCTCTGCCGGCCCCTGGGCTCCTATTGGTTAAAATAAATGCGCCCAAGTCAAGGGCCTAGACATTATGTTCGACAACAAAATGGCGGATTTCGTGCGCTTTCCGTGCGCGCCACCCCTGCCCGACCGCTCAGCGCTGGGGCAGCAGGTCCAGGTTTCGGGCTGCCGCAATCGCCCGAATCCGTCCCGGTCGCGGCATGTTGCGGATCGCGATTTCCGCTACGTCACCGGCGCTGAACAGCTCGACATTGCCGACGTCGAACAGCCGCTGGCCGAAGGTCTGCGTGATGCGCACGCTGCGGATGCTGGACAGCGCCACCTCGGTCCGCTGCTTGGCCAGCAAGCCACGCTCCAGCAGCACCTCGCGCTCGCTCAGCGCCAGCCGCTCGCCCTTGTGCATCACCCACCACACGCCGATCGCCAATATGCCGACCACCGAAACCAGCAGCAGCAGGAACAGGAAGGGATGCGCCCGGACCATCGCCGGATGCTCGTCATACAGCCATGCCTCGCTCACGCCGTCTCCTTCCTCTGGCTTCCGCAGTTTTTTTTCACCACGCCCCCGGCGCGGCGTCAAGGCGCCGTCCGACGCCCCTTGCGCGACCACCATGGTTAACCAAAAATTTCCCAATATTTACTAGCGATAGCTTCCGATTGGGGATGAATCATGGCCTATAGCCTGCATGATATTGGTGACGAAGACCGGGACCGGTCGGACCATTGGCTGAATGACAAGCAGGATCAGCGCCGCGCCATCGTGCCGCTGCGCCTCATCCTCATCGCCCTGTTGATGGGGGCGCTGCTGCTGGTCCTGATGCGCCATGTGCTGCCCGCGTCGACGACGGCTTCGGCGCCATCCGTCGACGCGCCCGCCACCATATCCACCCGTTTTGCCGCATGTGACGATCTGGACGGCCAGGCCTGTGTCCTCGCCACCGACGCCTATGCCTATCAGGGCCGTCGCTACCATCTCGCCGACATCAGCGCGCCGCGACTCGAAGGCGCCGGCTGCCCGCAGGAAGCCGCCCTTGCCCGCGCCGGCCGCACCGCGTTGCAGGGCATGCTGAACGGCGGCAGCTTCGAAGCCCATGCCGATCCCGCCGACAGTGACCCAACCGCCCGCATCCTGCTCCGTGACGGCGTCTCGCTAGGCCAGCTCCTCATCCTCAAACGCTATGCCCGTCCCTGGTCGTCCAAGCCAATCAACTGGTGCGCGGCCGGCTAAGACCGCGATCCCGCGGCGGGACGTTCCAGATCGGGACCGACAGCGCCCGTATCCGCCATTTGCGCATTGCACGTTAACCAAGAAAATATCCCATTCGTTGCTCCATCATTGCTATGAAGCATCATGGTTGAAACGAAGCCGAAACGGACAAGGCTGACGGAGCTGGACGCGTTGCGCGGCATCGGCGCCTTGTGCGTGCTGGTCTTCCATTATTCGACCCGTTTCCATGAGCTGTTCCCGCAGGCCAGCCATGTGCCCTTCAGCTTCCCCGGCGGCAATTACCGCGTGCTGCTGTTCTTCACCATTTCCGGCTTTGCGATCTTCTTCACGCTGGACCGGATCGGCACGGTCGCCGACTTCATCGTCAACCGCTTCGCCCGGCTCTATCCCGCCTATCTGGTGGCGATGCTGGTGACGCTGTCGATCGAATATCTGGCGCAGGCGACCCAGTTGCTGGTCGGCCCCTTTGCGATTCTCGCCAATCTGACGATGCTCCAGGGCTTTGCCTTCATTCCCGAAGTGGACGGCGCCTATTGGACGCTGACGGTGGAGATCGCCTTCTATTTCTGCATGGTCTCGATCTGGAAATGGATCGGCCTGCGGCATCTGGAACCGACGCTGGTGGTCTGGCTGATCCTGCGCTGGGTGATGCAGCTCTGGCCCGATATCGTGCCCGAACGGGTCGTGATGCTGCTGGTGCTGCGCTATACGCCCTTCTTCATCATCGGCATGCTGGCCTACCGCATCTGGGCGGGACAGCGCAGCTGGCAGCAACAGGCGCCCTATGCCGCGCTGGCGCTGCTATCGATCGCGACCATGGAAACATGGGACGTCACGATTGTCGGTCTTGTGCTGATGGCGACCTTCGCAGCGCTGATCCGCAACCATCTGCGCTTCCTGGCGATCCGGCCGCTCGTCTGGATGGGCGGAGTCAGCTACAGCTTCTACCTGATCCACCAGCATGTCGGCTTCGTCGTCATGCTGGAAATCGCCAGGGCCGGCTATAGTCCCTGGATCGGCTTTGCCGCTGCCTTCCTCGTCGCGCTGACGCTCGGCACGCTCATCAACCGCCTGGTCGAGCGACCGGCGGGAGAGATCATCCTGCGCTGGTGGAAGAAGCGGCGACGGGCGCCAGGCCCGCTTGCGGAGATTGCGCCGAGCGGATGAGGGCGCTGCCGCAGCGGCAGCGCCCCCTCGTCATCAGGGCTGCGCGACCGGTGCCGCCGCCGCAGCATTGTCGGGCAGGCCGCCCAGCTGCGTCACCAGCTTTGTATAAGCGTCGAGATAGGCGAGCACGATCACCTGGCCGATCTCGGTATTCTGATAGCCACCGCCACCGGCGCCGGCAAAACCGCCCCACCAGCTCGACCCGCCGCTGGCGTTGAAGCTCAGGTCCGACTTGCGGGCATAGCCTTCGGTCAGCGCCTCTTCCTCGGTGGTGCGGGCATTGACGATCGAGAGGGTGACATTGGCCTCGCTCTTCTTGACGTTGATACCGCCGGCGATCCGGCCCCAGGTGCTGCCGCCCATGAAGCCGCCGAGAACGCCGCCCAGCGAATTGCCGCCGCTGTTGCGGTTGGACGAGACGATGTCCGGCTCCAGGAAATAATCCGCCGCCTTCACCTGGCCGCGGCCCAGATTGCTGCCGGCCTGCAATTCGCCATTGTCGGCCATGGCGCGTTCCATGTTGCGGCTCGCCATCGACCGGCCGCGATTGACGAGGCCGAAGCAGCCCGACTGCTGCACGAAGATCTTCAGGATCGCCTCGGGGCTGCCCAGATTGAGTTCGCGCCACCACTGATTGTCGGGCTCGACGATCGCGACGGTGCCAAGGCGGCGGGTGCAGCGCGGGATTTCCGCCTGCTTTCGCGACTGTTCCTGACGGGCCGACGAACCCTTTTCGGCGGCCATCGCCATCGGCGCGGCCGAACCAAGGCAGACCGCAGCCGCAGTCAGCATCTTCAATACACGCATTTTCAAAAACCCCGTTTCTGTCTGGTCGAGAGAAATTGGTGCGCCCCGGATATTTTTCTGGAACGTAACACAGCCGCAAGGGGCTTCCAAGCAAAGGGGGTTAATGACGATGCTTGTCATCGCACGGCAATTTCGCATGCCCTGCACAACGTGATCCTGCTGACAGCGCCCGCAACTGCTGCTATCGGGCGCCGATGACCGACCTGTCCCATATCCGAAACTTTTCGATCATTGCGCATATCGACCATGGCAAGTCGACGCTGGCCGATCGCCTGATCCAGCGCACCGGCGGCCTGACCGACCGTGAGATGAGCGCGCAAGTCCTTGATAACATGGACATCGAGAAGGAGCGCGGGATCACCATCAAGGCGCAGACCGTGCGCCTCGACTATACCGCCAAGAATGGCGAGACCTATGAGCTCAACCTCATGGACACGCCGGGTCATGTCGACTTCGCCTATGAAGTGTCGCGGAGTCTTGCCGCATGCGAGGGCGCGCTGCTGGTCGTCGACGCCGCGCAGGGCGTGGAAGCGCAGACGCTGGCCAACGTCTATCAGTCGATCGAGCATGATCATGAGATCGTGCCGGTGCTGAACAAGATCGACCTGCCCGCCGCCGAGCCGGAAAAGGTGCGCGCGGAAATCGAGGAAGTGATCGGCCTCGACGCGTCGGAAGCGGTGCTGGCGAGCGCCAAGTCGGGGATCGGCATCGACGATATCCTGGAAGCCATCGTCACCAAGATCCCGGCGCCCAAGGGCGATCGCAACGCGCCGCTGGAGGCGATGCTGGTCGACAGCTGGTACGACCCCTATCTGGGCGTTGTCATCCTGGTGCGCGTCGTCAACGGCGTGATCAAGAAGGGGCAGGCGATCAAGTTCATGATCGGCGGCACCGAGCATCTGATCGACCGCGTCGGCTGCATGCGCCCCAAGATCGAGGCGCTGCCCGAACTGGCCGCCGGCGAAATCGGCTTCATCACCGCGCAGATCAAGGAAATCGCCCAGACCCGCGTCGGCGATACCATCACGACCGTGAAGAATGGCGCTGCCAAGCCGCTGCCGGGCTTCAAGGAAGTGCAGCCGGTGGTGTTTTGTGGCCTGTTCCCGGTCGACGCCAATGATTTCGAGAAATTGCGCGAGTCGATCTCGAAGCTGCGCCTCAATGACGCCAGCTTCTCGTTCGAGATGGAAACCTCGGCCGCGCTCGGCTTCGGCTTCCGCTGCGGTTTCCTCGGCCTCCTGCATCTGGAAATCATCCAGGAGCGCCTGAGCCGCGAATATGATCTGGACCTGATCACCACGGCGCCGTCGGTCGTCTATGACATGCACATGAAGGATGGTCGCACCCTTCACCTGCACAACCCGGCCGACATGCCCGATCCCAATCATATCGAGATGATCGAGGAGCCCTGGATCGAGGCGGTGATCTACTGCCCCGACGAGTATCTCGGTTCGATCCTGAAGCTTTGCCAGGACCGTCGCGGCATCCAGAAGAACCTCACCTATGTCGGCGGCCGCGCCCAGGTGACCTATGAACTGCCGCTCAACGAAGTGGTGTTCGACTTCTATGATCGCCTGAAGAGCATCAGCCGTGGCTATGCCAGCTTCGACTATCACCAGATCGGCACGCGCGAGGGCGACCTCGTCAAGATGAGCATCCTCGTCAACAACGAGCCGGTCGATGCGCTGTCGATGATCGTCCACCGCTCCGCCGCCGAAGCGCGCGGCCGCCACATGTGCGAGCGCCTCAAGGATCTGATCCCTCGTCACCTGTTCAAGATCCCGATCCAGGCGGCGATCGGCGGCAAGGTGATCGCGCGCGAGACGATCGCGGCGATGCGCAAGGACGTCACGGCGAAATGCTATGGCGGCGACATCACCCGCAAGAAGAAGCTGCTGGAGAAGCAGAAGGAAGGCAAGAAGCGGATGCGCGAATATGGCTCGGTCCAGATTCCGCAGGAAGCCTTCATCGCCGCCCTGCGCATGGGCGACGAGAATTAAGCATCATCCATCGGGGTGGAGGCCATCGGGCTTCCACCCCGATTTGCTATTGCCTGCCGGCGCGGTCGCGCTTCAACCCTTGCTGTCGGCCGCCCGCTTATACCCGTCGAGCTGCTCCACCAGCACCTTGTCGACGACCGGCGCGATCGGCGCCAAGCCACCGCGCATATAACCGCCCACCGAATAGGTCAGCGTCACCCGGCTACCGCCCGGCGCGGGCGCGATGGTGAAGTCCAGCACGCCAGTCACCGCTTCGCTCTGGAGCGGCCCCAGAGCCCCACTCAGCCGCAATTGCTGGCCCGGCGCGGCATAGATGACCCGCGCATGTTCGATGCTGCCAGAGGCCCTCTTGCCGCTCTTGTCGGGAACCGTCTCGCAGAAGCAGCCCCCGGCCTTCGCCTGCAGCACCATGTTGCGCGCATCGCCGCTATAGGTGTGCGCGCTGTTCCACCAGCGCCCCGGCTCCGCCAGCAGCGCATAGGCCGCGTCGGGCGCCATGGCCACGTCCACGCTCGCCTGCACGACAAAGCCGGCATCGCTGCTGGCAACCACCCCACCCTGTCCGGGCGCGGCCGCCAGCGCCATGCCGGCGCCTGTCAGTATCGATCTGATTGGATAGGCCATGTCCCCTCCCCGCCTTGTCGCCGGGGAGGGAGAATAGCTCAGGCCGGAACGCCGTCCAAGATGGCGACGATCGCGCCGCTGACGTCGTTCATGTCGGCCATGCCGTCGACGCGGCTGACGATGCCCCGCGCTTCGTAGATCGGCAGGATCGGTGCGGTCTTGGCGCGATATTCGGCCATGCGGGTGCGCACCGTTTCCTCATTGTCGTCGGGACGACGCTTGAATTCGTGCCCGCCGCACTTGTCGCACGTACCCTCGACCTTGGGCTGCTTGAAGGCATCATGATAGCCCTCGCCGCAGGTCGCGCAGGTGAAGCGGCCGGTGATGCGCTCGACCAGCGCATCCTCGTCCACTTCCAGCTCGATCACATGATCGAGCGTGCGGCCGCGATCGGCCAGGATGGTGTCGAGCGAATGGGCCTGGGCCTCGGTCCGCGGATAGCCGTCGAAGATAACGCCGGTGTCGGCCGCCAGCGCATCAAGCGCTTCGCCGATGATACCCGAGACGACCTCGTCCGGCACCAGCGAACCCGATTCCATCAGCGCCTTGGCCTGCAGGCCGACCGGAGTCCCCGCCTTGACCGCAGCCCGCAGCATGTCCCCGGTCGACAGCTGAACCATGCCACGGCTGTCGACGAGCCGCGTGGCCTGGGTGCCCTTGCCGGCACCCGGAGGACCAAGCAGAATGATATTCATTGCGCGCATTCTCCCCTTGTACTTGCGCTTGCCTGTCTGCGCCCCCTTAGCGCAGACGGCCCTTCAGCTTCGCCTTCTTGATCAGATCCCCATATTGATGGGCAAGCAGATGGCTCTGGATCTGGGTCACGGTATCGACCGTAACATTGACGACGATCAGCAGGCTAGTCCCACCAAGGTAGAAGGGAATTCCCGCCCGGGCGATGGCAAATTCCGGCACCAGACAGATGAAGGCCAGGTAGGCGGCACCGATCACGGTGATCCGGGTCAGGACATAATCGAGATAATTCTCGGTATTCTTGCCCGGACGGATGCCCGGAATGAAGCCGCCATTGCGCTTCAGATTGTCGGCCGTCTCTTCCGGGTTGAACACCACGGCGGTGTAGAAGAAGCAGAAGAAGACGATGCCCAGGCCATAGAGGCCCATGTAGAAGGGGCTGCCGTGCGACAGATACTGGTTGATCGTCAGCACGATGCTGCTCCAGCGGCTGTCATCGTCCGCCTTCACGCCCATGAACTGCGAGATGGTCAGCGGCAGCAGCAGCAGCGAGCTGGCGAAGATCGGCGGGATCACGCCCGCGGTGTTGACCTTCAGCGGCAGGTGGCTGCGATCGGCCTGCATCAGGCCCTGGCGCGTCTGGCGCTTGGGATACTGGATCAGCACCCGGCGCTGCGCCCGTTCCATGAAGCAGATGAAGGCAATCAGACCAAAGCCCAGCACCACGACCAGGAAAATGACCAGGCCCGAGATCGAGCCTTCGCTGCCCGACTTGAACAGGTTGCTCAGCGTCACCGGCAGCTGCGCGACGATACCGGCCATGATGATCAGCGAGGTGCCGTTGCCGATGCCGCGCGAGGTGATCTGCTCACCCAGCCACAGCAGGAACATGGTGCCGCCGATCAGCGAGATGATCGCCGAGACGACGAACAGCATGCCGGGGTCCACGACCACGCCCTGCGCCTGCCAGTTGGCGGCGGCGGCGTAGCCCTGCACGGCGGTCAGGCCGACGGTGCCATAGCGGGTATATTGGTTCAGCTTCTTGCGGCCGCTCTCACCTTCCTTCTTGATCGCCGCGAGCTGCGGCGAGAGGGAGGCGGCCAGCTGCACCACGATGGACGCGGTGATATAGGGCATGATGCCGAGCGTGATGAGGCTCGCGCGCGACAATGCACCACCCGAGAAGGTGTTGAAGATGTCGAGGATGCCACCGGCCGACTTCTGCGACCAGGCCGCGAGCGCGGTGGGATCGATACCCGGCAGCGGCACGAAGCTGAGGAAGCGGAAGACGATCAGCGCGCCGAGGGTAAACCACAGGCGCTTCTTGAGGTCGGTCGCCTGGCTGAACTTCGCGAGGCTGAGATTGGATGCGAGCTGGTCGGCTCTCGATGCCATTGTGGCTGCCCTTCAAATCATTCTTGCCGGAGCCATCGGGCTCCGTGGCGGAATCGCTACCCCCTTAGCGGGGCGGGAAGACCATGTCGAACGGGAGTTGCCGCCGTTGCGACGAACATATGCTCCCCCCGATACACATAGCCCCGCCAACCCATATCGGGCAGCGGGGCCGTGCTTGCAAGTCTCGGGCGAGACTTAGGCCTTGGCGGCCTTCTTGGCGGCAAGGGCGGTGCCCTTCTTCGCCTTGGCCTTCTCGGCTGCCGGGACGACTTCGATCACGTCCAGCTTGCCACCGGCCTTGGCGACCGCTTCGACGGCGCTCTTCGAGGCACCGGCGACCAGGAAGCTGACCTTGGCGGTCAGTTCGCCCTTGGCGAGAACGCGGACGCCATCCTTGCCACCACGGGCCAGGTTGGCTGCCTTCAGCGCAGCATGGTCGATGACGGCAGCGGCGTCCAGCTTGCCGGCGTCGATCGCGGCCTGCACTTCACCCAGGTTCACGATCGCATAATCGTTGGCGAAGATGTTGTTGAAGCCGCGCTTCGGGATGCGCATGTGGAGCGGCATCTGGCCACCCTCGAAGCCGTTGATGCTGACGCCCGAGCGTGCCTTGGCACCCTTCTGGCCGCGACCGGCGGTCTTGCCCTTGCCCGAGCCGATACCGCGGCCGACGCGCATACGACCCTTGCGGGCACCGGCATTGTCGTTGATTTCGTTCAGTTTCATGTTCGCACTCGCTTTCGCTTTTGTCGCGCTGATCCCCTGCGGGATCATCTAAAGGAAGCGCCCGTTAGCGCTTCCGCTGAAAAAACGAAAGAGGGGTTTCCCCCTCTTTCGCTTCATTTCGTCGGATCGAAAGGGCTTAGCCCTCGACCACTTCCACCATGTGGGGGAGCTTCTTGATGGCACCGCGGACTTCCGCCGTGTCTTCCAGCTCGACCACGCGATGCATCTTGCCAAGGCCCAGGCCGATCAGAATCTTCTTCTGGCTTTCGGGGCGACGGATCGGCGAACCGATCTGCTTGATCTTGATCTTCGCCATGTCAGTTACTCCGCAATCGCTTCGGCGTCAGCCTGCGCGACTTCGGCCGAGGCACCACCGCGACGCAGAAGGTCAGCGACCTTCTTGCCACGACGCTGCGCCACCGACTTGGGGCTGGTCTGCTCGCCCAGCGCCGCGAAGGTCGCACGGATCATGTTGTAGGGGTTCGAGGTGCCGTTCGACTTGGTCACGACGTCAGCGACGCCGAGGCTTTCGAACACGGCGCGCATCGGACCGCCGGCGATGATGCCGGTACCGGCCGGAGCCGAACGGACAGTCACCTTGCCAGCACCGAAGTGGCCGAGGCCGTCATGGTGCAGGGTGCGGCCTTCCTTCAGCGGAACGCGAACCATGGCCTTCTTGGCCGAAGCGGTCGCCTTGCTGATGGCTTCAGGCACTTCGCGCGCCTTGCCATGACCGAAACCGGCGCGGCCCTTGCCGTCGCCGACGACGACCAGAGCAGCGAAACCGAAGCGCTTACCGCCCTTGACGGTCTTCGAGACGCGGTTGATGTGAACCAGCTTCTCGATCAGCTCTTCGCCCTGTTCCTCGTCACGGTTGCCGCCACGGCGGTCGTCGCGACGGCCACGGCCGCCACGCTCGCCACGGTTGCGGTCACCGCCACGGCCACGGCCACGGCCGGGACCACGACCTTCGGTCTGAGCCTCGGCACCCTCGACGGGCGCGACGACTTCGTTGGTGTTTTCGTCAGCCATGATCAGAACTCCAGCCCGCCTTCACGGGCGGCATCGGCCAGCGCCTTGACGCGGCCATGGAACAGGAAGCCACCGCGGTCGAACACGACCTTGGTGACGCCGGCCGCCGTAGCAGCGGCAGCGACGCGCTTGCCGACATCGGCAGCGGCTTCGGAAGAGGCGCCGGTCTTGCCCAGAGCCTTCGAGCCAACATCCTTGTCCAGGGTCGAAGCGGCGGCGACGGTGGTACCGGCGACGTCGTCGATGATCTGGGCGTAGATGTGACGGCCCGAACGATGGACGCTGAGGCGCGGGCGGGTGCCCGAAACAGCCTTGAGCGCGGTGCGAACGCGGCGACGACGCCGCGCGAAGAGGGAAAGCTTAGCCATCTTACTTCTTCTTCCCTTCCTTGCGGAAGATGAATTCGCCGGCGTACTTGATACCCTTGCCCTTATAGGGTTCGGGCTTGCGCCAGCGGCGGATCTCGGCGGCGACCTGGCCTACCTGCTGCTTGTCGATGCCGCTGATCTCGACCGTGGTGTTATCCGGGGTCTTGATCTCGATGCCTTCCGGAATCTCGAAATCGACGTCGTGGCTGTAGCCGAGCTGCAACTTCAGGGTCTTGCCCTGCGAGTTCGCACGGTAGCCGACACCGGTGATCAGCAGCTTCTTCGAGAAGCCCTGGGTCACGCCGGTGATCAGGTTCTGGATCAGGGTACGCTGCATGCCCCAGAAAGCGCGCGAGCGCTTGCCGTTGTTGGCGGGCTTTACAGCGATGCTGCCTTCTTCGACGGTGTAGGTCACTTCGTCGGCCAGCGGCATGGCGAGGGTGCCCTTGGGCCCCTTCACCGACAGCTGACCGTCAGCGATCGACGCGGTCACGCCCGCAGGCACGGTGACCGGCTTCTTGCCAGTGCGGCTCATCAGAACACCTCCGCCAGCACTTCGCCGCCGACATTCTGTTCACGCGCTTCGGCGTCGGACAGAACGCCCTTGGGCGTCGAGACAATGGTGATGCCCAGGCCGTTGCGGATCACCGGCAGTTCCTTGGAACCGGAATAGACGCGGCGACCAGGCTTGGACACGCGGGCAACATGCTTGATCGCAGGCTGGCCCTCGAAATACTTCAGCTCGATGCGCAGGCCGGGGTGATTGCCGAGGGTTTCCTCGGAATAACCACGGATATAGCCTTCGCGCTGCAGCACGTCGAGCACGCGGGCACGGAGCTTGCTGGCGGGGGACACAACGCTGTCCTTCTTCGCCTGCTGCCCGTTACGGATGCGGGTGAGCATATCACCCAGGGGATCGGTCAATGCCATCTCAAATGATCCTTACCAGCTCGACTTGGTGACGCCGGGGATCAGGCCCTTGTTGGCCAGATCACGCAGCTGCACGCGGCAGAGACGGAATTTGCGGTAGTAAGCGCGCGGGCGGCCCGTCAGTTCGCAGCGGTTGCGAATGCGGGTCGGGTTGCCGTTGCGGGGGACTTCCGCCATCTTCAGACGCGCAATCAGACGCTCGGTGTCGTCGAGAGCGGTATCGGCTGCGATCGCCTTGAGTTTCGCATAGCGGCCGGCATACTTCTTCACCAGCTTCTTGCGGCGCTCGTTCTTGTTGATCGAACTCAGTTTCGCCATGACTTAAGTTCTCTTCCTTAGCTTAAGCGTTGGGAGAGAAGCGGGGCCTGTTAGGCCGCCTGCTTCTCTTCAATCGGGAAGGGGAAGCCGAAGAGGCGCAGCAGTTCGCGCGCTTCGTCGTCAGTCTTCGCCGTGGTGGTCACGATGATGTCCATGCCACGCACCTTGTCGATGCGGTCATAGTTGATCTCGGGGAAGATGATCTGCTCCTTGATGCCGAAGGCATAGTTGCCACGGCCGTCGAAGCTCTTCGGGTTGAGACCACGGAAGTCGCGCACGCGCGGCAGGGCAATGTTGATCAGGCGATCAAGGAATTCATACATGCGCTCGCGGCGCAGCGTGACCTTGGCACCGATCGGCATGCCTTCACGCAGCTTGAACTGCGCGATCGACTTCTTCGCCTTGGTGATGACCGGCTTCTGGCCGGCGATCAGTTCCATTTCCTCGGCGGCCGAAGTGACCTTCTTCTTGTCCTGCGTGGCTTCACCGACGCCCATGTTGAGCACGATCTTTTCGATCTTCGGGATTTCCATCACATTCTTGTAGCCGAACTTCTCGACCATCGCCTTCACGATGGCGTCGTCGTAGATCGACTTCGAGCGCGGAATATACTTGTCGGCCATTACAGCACCTCACCGGACTTGACGGCGACGCGGACCTTCTTGCCGTCGCGGTCCTCGAAACGGACGCGGGTCGGCTTGCCATCCTTGTCGGCGACAGCGACGTTCGAAATGTGCATCGGGGCCGGCTTGCGGTCGATGCCACCCTGCGGGTTCGACTGGTCGGGCTTGCGATGCTTCGCATGCACGTTGATGCCTTCGACCAGGACCTTGTCGTCCTTGGGCATCACCTGGAGGACGGCGCCGGTACGGCCCTTGTCCTTGCCAGCCAGGACGACGACCTTGTCGCCCTTCTTGATCTTAGCAGCGCTCATTACAGCACCTCGGGAGCGAGCGAGATGATCTTCATGTGCTTCTTGGCGCGCAGCTCGCGAACGACCGGGCCAAAGATACGGGTGCCGATCGGCTCCTCGTTCTTGTTGATAAGCACAGCGGCATTGCCGTCGAAGCGAATCACGCTGCCATCAGCGCGACGCACGTCCTTGGCGGTGCGCACGATGACGGCGCGATGCACGTCACCCTTCTTCACCTTACCGCGCGGAGCAGCTTCCTTGACGGAGACGACAATGATGTCGCCCACGCCGGCGAAACGCCGCTTCGAGCCGCCCAGCACCTTGATGCACTGGACGCGCTTGGCGCCGCTGTTGTCCGCGACGTCAAGATTGGATTGCATCTGGATCATGGATCCGGTTCCTTCTTATTTGGCCTACCGGGACTATCCCGGCGGTTCCGAATTTCGTGAGTCGACCCGGTGAATCGAAATGCACGAAGCGCGGGCCTGTACCTCCTCCCGAAGGAAAAGGCCAGCCCCGCGTCCGAACTTTTTCGACTCTAGAGTCGGTGACTGCCCTTAGGCCGCCGATTCCGGCGACTTGTGGGTGTCCACACGCTCGATGACCTTCCAGGTCTTGAGCTTGGAAATCGGAGCGGTCTCTTCGATACGGACCGTTTCGCCTTCCTTGTAGACATTGCCCTCGTCATGGGCATGGTACTTCTTCGACCGGCGGATGATCTTGCCGTAGAGCGCATGCTTAACCTTGCGCTCCACGCGAACCACCACCGTCTTGTCGGTCTTGTCGGAAACCACCGTTCCCGTCAGCACGCGCTTGGGCATCGTGTGTTTCCTTTACTTCGCGGCCGAGCGCGAACGCTCGGTCTGCAGGGTCTTGATCTGCGCGATCGAACGACGGACTTCACGAACGCGGCTGGGCTTTTCCAGCTGGTTGGTGGCCGCCTGGAAACGCAGATTGAACTGCTCGCGCTTCAGGTTGTTCAGCTCGGTCGACAGCTCGTCGTCCGACTTGGTCTTGAGGTCTGCAACGTTGGCCACAGCTTAACCCTCCAGGTGCGAGGTGTCGCCGAGGCGGGCAACGACCTTCGTCTTGATGGGCAGCTTCATCGCGGCGCGCGAGAAGGCCTCTGCTGCGAGCGGACCGGGAACGCCGTCCAGTTCGAACAGGATACGGCCGGGAGCGACGCGAGCCGCCCAATATTCGACCGAACCCTTGCCCTTGCCCTGGCGGACTTCAGCCGGCTTCTTGGTGACCGGAACGTCGGGGAACACGCGGATCCACAGACGACCCTGACGGCGCAGGTGGCGCTGGATCGCGCGGCGAGCCGCTTCGATCTGGCGCGCGGTGATCCGCTCGGGCTCCAGAGCCTTGAGACCATAGGCGCCGAAGTTCAGCGCAGTGCCGCCCTTCGCATCGCCCTTGATCCGGCCCTTGAAGGTCTTGCGGAACTTCATCTTCTTCGGTTGCAGCATGACGCTATTACCTTCTTATTCTCAGCGCGCCGGGCGCACGCCGGAGGTCTGAGCCTCCAGCATCAGCCGGTCGGTAGCCATCGGATCATGGCCGAGGATCTCGCCCTTGAAGATCCAGACCTTGATGCCGCAAACGCCATAGGCGGTGTGCGCCGTGGCTTCGGCATAGTCGACGTTCGCACGCAGGGTGTGCAGCGGAACGCGGCCTTCACGATACCATTCGACACGCGCGATCTCCGCGCCGCCCAGACGGCCGCCGCAGGTGATCTTGATGCCTTCGGCGCCCAGACGGAGAGCCGACTGCACCGCACGCTTCATGGCGCGACGGAAGGCAACGCGGCGTTCCAGCTGGTCGGCGATGCCCTGTGCGACGAGCTTCGAATCGATTTCCGGCTTGCGGATTTCGACGATGTTCAGCGACACGTCCGACGAGGTGAAGGCACCCAGCTTCTTGCGAAGCTTTTCGATGTCTGCACCCTTCTTGCCGATGATGACACCGGGACGGGCAGCGTAGATCGACACGCGGCACAGCTTGGCCGGACGCTCGATCACGACCTTCGAGATCGCGGCCTGCGGCAGGTTCTTCATGATGTACTGGCGGATCTTGAGATCTTCCAGCAGCAGGCGACCATAGTCGGCGCCTTCGGCGAACCAGCGGCTGTCCCAGGTACGGTTGATCTGCAGACGCAGACCGATCGGGTTGCTCTTGTGACCCATGTGCTTACGCCTCCGCTTCTTCGCCAGCTTCACGCACGACGATGCGCACGCGGCTGAAGGGCTTGAGGATCCGGGTCGACTTGCCGCGGCCGCGAGCGTGGAAGCGCTTCAGGGTGAAGCTCTTGCCCACCGATGCTTCCGCGACGACCAGGGCGTCGACGTCCAGATTGTGGTTGTTTTCCGCATTGGCGATGGCCGAAGCCAGCACCTTGCGCACGTCGACAGCCATCGCCTTCTTCGAGAAGGCGAGGATGTTGAGCGCGTCCTCGACCTTGCGGCCGCGGATCAGCGTGGCGACCAGGTTCAGCTTCTGGGCCGAACCACGGATCTGCGTGCCGACGGCGAGCGCTTCATTGTCGGCGACGCGACGGGGAGCCTTTTCCTTGCTCATTAGCGCTTGCCCTTCTTGTCGGCAGCGTGACCGGGGAAGAAGCGGGTCGGAGCGAATTCGCCCAGCTTGTGACCCACCATATCCTCGTTCACGAGAACCGGAACATGCTTGCGGCCGTTATAGACGTTGAACGTCAGGCCAACGAACTGCGGCAGGATGGTCGAACGGCGCGACCAGGTCTTGATCGGACCCGAGCGGCCATTGCTTTCCTGCGCGACTTCCGCCTTCTTCAGAAGGCTGAGGTCCACGAACGGACCTTTCCAGACGGAACGAGCCATCTCGCTTACCTCTTCTTCTTCGCGTGGCGGCTACGGATGATGAACTTGTCCGTTGCCTTGTTGTGACGGGTGCGCGCACCCTTGGTCGGCTTGCCCCACGGGGTGACCGGGTGACGGCCGCCCGAGGTCCGGCCTTCACCACCACCATGCGGGTGATCGACCGGGTTCTTCGCAACACCGCGCGTCAGAGGACGGATGCCGTTCCAACGGTTGCGGCCAGCCTTGGCAAGGTTGGTGTTGCCATTGTCGGGATTCGACACGGCGCCAACGGTGCCCATGCAGTCCGAACGGATGTAGCGCTGCTCACCCGACGACAGACGCACCATGACCATGCCACGGTCGCGACCGACCAGCTGGGCATAGGTGCCTGCCGACCGGCACAGCTGTGCGCCCTTGCCCGGCTTCATTTCGATGTTGTGGATGATCGTGCCGACCGGCATCTGACCCAGTTCCATCGCATTGCCCGGCTTCACGTCGGTCTTCTTGCCCGCGATGACCTTGTCACCGGGAGCCAGACGCTGCGGCGCAATGATGTACGCCTGCGTGCCGTCGGGATAGTTGACCAGCGCGATGAAAGCGGTGCGGTTGGGGTCATATTCCAGACGCTCGACCGTACCTTCAACGTCCCACAGGCGACGCTTGAAGTCGATGATACGATAGCGCTGCTTGTGACCGCCACCGATACCACGCGAAGTGACATGGCCCTTGTTGTTACGACCACCGGTCTTGCGCTTGCCTTCGGTCAGCGCCTTGACGGGCTTGCCCTTGTGCAGGCTCGACTTGTCGACGAGGATCAGGCCGCGCTGGGCCGGGCTCGTCGGATTATAGTGCTTGAGTGCCATCTATCTCGCCTCAAATACCGGTGGTGACGTCGATGGACTGACCTTCGGCCAGCGTGACGATCGCCTTCTTCACGTCGTTGCGCTTGTAGGGCTTGCCCTTCCAGCGCTTGACCTTGCCCTTCTGCACCAGCGTGTTGACCGCCTTGACGGTCACGCCGAACAGCGCCTCGACGGCAGCCTTGATTTCAGGCTTCGATGCGTCGTTGGCGACCTGGAAAACAACGGCGTTGTTTTCCGAGAGAAGGGTCGACTTCTCGGTGATGACCGGCGCGACAACGACGTCGAAGTGACGGTTGTCCACGGTCGCGGCTTCTTTCTTAGCCATTGAAACGGGCCTCCAGCTTTTCGACCGCGGCGCGGGTGAGCACCAGCGAGTCGGCCTTCAGGATGTCGTAGACGTTGGCACCAACGGCCGGCAGCAGGTTGACGCCGACGATGTTGGCCGAAGCCTTGGCGAAGCTGACGTTCACGGCGTCGCCGTCGATGAACAGAACCTTGTTCAGGTTCAGCTTGGCCAGGTTGGCGACCAGCGCCTTGGTCTTGCCTTCGGCAACGTCGAGATTGTCGAGAATGATCAGCGAACCATCCTTGACCTTCGACGACAGCGCCATCTTCAGACCCAGCGCGCGAACCTTCTTGTTCAGCGAGGGGTTGAAGTCGCGAACGCGGGCACCGTGAGCCTTACCACCGCCGATGAAGACGGGAGCGCGGCGATCGCCGTGACGAGCGGTACCGCCGCCCTTCTGGCGACCGAACTTCTTGCCGGTGCGGGCGACATCCGAACGCTCGCGCGTGCCGCGGGCAGTGCCACGACGCTTTTCGAGCTGCCAGGTGACGACGCGGTGCAGAATGTCGGCGCGGGGCTCGAGGCCGAAAACGGCATCGTTGAGCTCCAGCTCACCGGCAGCTGCGGCGTCGAGGGTCTGTACATTGACCTTCATGGTTTAGCCCTCCTGGCCTTCGGTCGCTTCGGGAGCGGCCGCTTCCGCGGGCGTCTCGGCCGGCGCGGCATTGCTGTTTGCAGCCTGCTTCAGGCTGGCGGGATAGGGCGCGTCGGCGTGACGGGGAACCTTCACGGCGTCGCTGACGGTCAGCCAGGTGCCCTTGGCGCCCGGAACCGAACCCTTGACGAACAGCAGACCACGCTCGACGTCCGTGCGGACGATCTCGAGATTCTGCTGGGTCCGCTCACGATCACCCATGTGACCGGCCATCTTCTTGTTCTTGAAGACGCGGCCCGGATCCTGACGGTTACCGGTCGAACCATGCGCACGGTGGCTGATCGACACGCCGTGGGTGGCGCGCATACCGCCGAAGCCCCAGCGCTTCATAGCACCGGCAAAGCCCTTACCCTGGGTGTGACCGGCAACGTCGACCAGCTGGCCAGCGACGAAGTGGTCAGCGGCGATTTCAGCGCCGACGTCGAGGAGCGCATCCTCGGCGACGCGGAATTCGACCAGACGCGCCTTGGGTTCAACTTCCGCCTTGGCGAAGTGACCGCGCTGCGGCTTGGCGACATTCTTGGCCTTGGCAACGCCAGCGCCCAGCTGAAGGGCGACATAACCGTCGCGCTCGACTTCCTTACGTGCGACGACCTGCGTACCCTCAAGGCTGAGGACCGTGACGGGGACGTGACGTCCGTCGTCCTGGAACAGGCGGGTCATCCCGACTTTCTTAGCGATCACGCCAGTGCGCATCACTGATTACTCCCATAGAGGCCCGCCATAGCAGCGGGCGTATCCAACGAAAAAACCGCTCAGCATCTCTGCTTCGCGGCCCAACCCAATGTATAGATCACCCCGTCCGGGTTGGATGCCGATCCCTCTCGGGAAAGGCGACGGGGGACCAGGACCACGCGCCTTGGCCGGTTCACCGGCGGGCCGTGCGGTATCCCTTGTGTCGTTTGAGCTTCCGCCTCTTCCGAGAAGAGAAACAGAATACCCGATACCCCGCCTACCTTGCGGAAGGCGGGGACTTGCCGACCTTAGGCCAGCTTGATTTCGACGTTCACGCCGGCAGCCAGGTCCAGCTTCATCAGCGCGTCGACCGTCTGCGGCGTCGGCTGCACAATGTCAAGCATACGCTTGTAGGTGCGGACTTCGAACTGCTCGCGCGACTTCTTGTCGATGTGCGGACCACGGTTGACCGTGAACTTTTCGATGCGCGTCGGAAGAGGAATCGGACCGCGAATGAGGGCGCCGGTGCGGCGGGCGGTTTCGGCGATGTCGCCGGTCGCCTGATCGAGCACGCGATGATCGAACGCCTTGAGGCGAATGCGGATGTTGCTGTCCATTGTTCCTGTACCGATGCGAAAGAGCCAATAACCAGCGCATTTTCATGAATCAGCCGGAGCAGCCGTTGATTTACAAAAACACGCCAACAAAAAAAATTTCCGCCCCGTTTTGCCCTTCTAGCTCATTCGAGCCGGAGAAAGGCGATCCGGGGCGGGTAAAAAACTTCAGCGGCGCGAATCGAGCGATTCGCGCCGCTGCGGTCCTATATTACTTCGAGATCGTGCCGACAACCCCTGCGCCGACGGTACGACCGCCTTCACGGATTGCGAAGCGCAGACCCGAGTCCATGGCGATCGGAGCGATCAGCTTGACGCCGAGCTTCACGTTGTCGCCAGGCATGACCATCTCAGTGCCCTCGGGGAGGATCACTTCGCCGGTCACGTCGGTGGTGCGGAAGTAGAACTGCGGACGATAGTTCGCGAAGAACGGGGTGTGACGGCCGCCTTCTTCCTTCGACAGCACATAGACTTCGGCGTCGAATTCGGTGTGCGGGGTGACCGAGCCGGGCTTGGCCAGAACCTGACCACGCTCAACTTCTTCACGGCCCACGCCACGGATCAGCGCACCGATGTTGTCACCGGCCTGGCCCTGGTCGAGCAGCTTGCGGAACATTTCGACGCCGGTGACGGTGGTCTTCTTGGTGGGCTTGATGCCGACGATTTCGACTTCTTCACCAACCTTGACGATGCCGGTTTCGACGCGGCCGGTCACGACGGTACCACGACCCGAGATCGAGAACACGTCTTCGATCGGCATCAGGAAGGGCTTGTCGACCGGACGGTCGGGCTGCGGGATCCAGCTGTCAACAGCAGCCATCAGCTTCAGAACGGCGTCGTGGCCGATTTCCGGGGTCTTGTCCTGCAGGGCAGCGACAGCCGAACCGGCGATGACGGGGATGTTGTCGCCGTCGAAGTCGTACGAGCTCAGCAGCTCGCGGATTTCCAGCTCAACCAGCTCGAGGATTTCGGCGTCGTCGACCAGGTCGACCTTGTTCATGAACACGACGAGCTGCGGCACGCCGACCTGCTTGGCGAGCAGGATGTGCTCACGGGTCTGCGGCATCGGGCCGTCGGTGGCCGAAACGACCAGGATCGCGCCGTCCATCTGGGCGGCACCGGTGATCATGTTCTTGACGTAGTCAGCGTGACCCGGGCAGTCGACGTGCGCGTAGTGACGGGCTTCGGTCTCATACTCGACGTGTGCGGTCGAGATGGTGATGCCGCGCTCGCGCTCTTCGGGAGCCTTGTCGATGTTGTCGTACGAGGTGAAGGTCGCACCGCCGGTTTCGGCGAGAACCTTGGTGATCGCCGCGGTCAGCGAGGTCTTACCATGGTCAACGTGACCGATGGTGCCGATGTTGCAGTGCGGCTTATTCCGCTCAAACTTAGCCTTAGCCATTTTATCCTACCTTCTAATCAAAATCAGCTTGGGTCTGACCGCTCGGCCGCGCCTCGCGAAGGCGCGTCCATAGCAGCATATTCACAGATTACCAGCCCCTATCCGAGCCGATTGCACGGCCCGGACAGGGAAACTCGTCAGGCCATCTTCGCCTTGACTTCGTCCGCAACATTCTGCGGCACTTCGTCATAGTGCGAGAAGATCATCGAGTAGTTCGCGCGGCCCTGGGTGAAGGAACGCAGCGAGTTCACATAGCCGAACATGTTGGCCAGCGGGACCATCGCCTCGACCACCTGCGCGTTGCCGCGCGTATCGGTGCCCTGGATCTGGCCACGACGGCTGTTCATGTCGCCGATGACGTCGCCCAGATATTCTTCCGGGGTCACGACTTCGACCTTCATGACCGGCTCGAGCAGGGTGATGCCCGACTTCTGCGCCGCTTCGCGCATTGCGGCGCGGCCGGTGATTTCGAACGCCAGCGCCGACGAGTCGACGTCATGGTACGCACCGTCATAGAGCAGCACTTCGAAGTCGATGATCGGGAAGCCGATCAGCGAACCGGTGGCAGCGGTTTCACGCATGCCCTTTTCGATCGCGGGGATATATTCCTTGGGAATGTTACCGCCCTTGATCTCGTCCTTGAAGACGAAGCCCGAACCACGCTCGCCGGGGGTCAGCTTGACCTTGATACGGCCGAACTGACCGGTACCGCCCGACTGCTTCTTGTGGGTGTAGTCGACGTCGACGGCCTTCTTGAGATACTCGCGATAGGCCACCTGCGGCGCACCGACATTCGCCTCGACCTTGAACTCGCGCTTCATGCGGTCGACCAGGATTTCGAGGTGAAGTTCGCCCATGCCCTTGATGATGGTCTGGCCCGATTCGTGATCGGTCGAGACGCGGAACGAGGGATCTTCGGCGGCCAGGCGGTTGAGGGCGACGCCCATCTTTTCCTGGTCGGCCTTGGTCTTGGGTTCCACCGACAGTTCGATGACCGGCTCGGGGAATTCCATCCGCTCCAGGATGATCGGCTGGCGCTCGGCGCACAGCGTATCGCCGGTGGTGGTTTCCTTCATGCCGGCCAGCGCGACGATGTCGCCGGCATAGGCGGTGTCGATGTCCTCACGGCTGTTCGCATGCATGAGGAGCATACGGCCGATCTTTTCCTTCTTGTCCTTCACCGAGTTCAGGTAGGTGCCCTTGGTCAGGGTGCCCGAATAGATGCGCAGGAAGGTCAGCGAGCCGACGAACGGGTCGTTCATGATCTTGAACGCCAGGCCCGAGAAGGGCGCGTCGTCCGAGGTCGGACGGCTGTCGGGGGTTTCGCCGTCCATCTTGACGCCCTGGACGTCCTCGATGTCGAGCGGGCTCGGCAGATAGTCGACGACGGCGTCGAGCAGCGGCTGAACGCCCTTGTTCTTGAACGCCGAACCGCACAGCACCGGCACGAAGGCGTGCCCCAGCGTGCCCTTGCGGATCAGCTTCTTGAGGGTCGCGGTGTCGGGCAGATTGCCTTCCAGATAGGCTTCCATCGCGGCATCGTCCTGCTCGACGGCAAGTTCGATCAGCTTTTCGCGATATTCGGCAGCCTTGTCAGCGAGGTCGGCCGGAATTTCTTCATAGTAGAATTCGGCGCCCAGGCTCTCATCCTTCCAGATGATCGCGCGGTTTTCGACCAGGTCGACCAGGCCCTTGAAGTCCGACTCTGCGCCGATGGGCAGATACAGGACGGCCGGGGTCGCGCCCAGACGGTCGATGATCGTCTGCACGCAATAATAGAAGTCGGCACCGGTGCGGTCGAGCTTGTTGATGAAGCACATCCGCGGAACCTTGTACTTGTCCGCCTGGCGCCACACGGTTTCCGACTGCGGCTCAACGCCGGCAACGCCGTCGAACGCGGCAACCGCACCGTCGAGCACGCGCAGCGAGCGTTCGACTTCGATGGTGAAGTCGACGTGGCCGGGGGTGTCGATGATGTTCAGGCGGTGGTCGTTCCAGATGCAGGTCGTTGCAGCCGAGGTGATGGTGATACCACGCTCCTGCTCCTGCTCCATCCAGTCCATGGTCGCGGCGCCGTCGTGGACTTCGCCGATCTTGTAGGACTTGCCGGTGTAGTAAAGGATACGCTCGGTCGTGGTGGTCTTGCCGGCGTCGATATGCGCCATGATACCGAAATTGCGATAGCGTTCGAGCGGATGGCTGCGGGCCATGATGCTTCTCCGTTGCCGGCGCGCCGGCGGTTGGGGATTCGTTAATTCTGCGCGTGGCCCCTAAACCAATCCGTTCGCCATGGGTAGCCACCCACGGCGAACGGACCGATTTTGGAAACCAAATAACAAGGCGGACACATAAGCGCCCGCCCTGCTGTTACCAGCGGTAGTGCGAGAAGGCGCGGTTCGCTTCCGCCATGCGGTGCGTATCTTCGCGCTTCTTGACGGCATTGCCGCGGTTGTTGGCAGCGTCCAGCAGCTCACCCGACAGACGGGCGGCCATGGTGGTTTCGCTGCGGTTGCGCGAAGCCGTGATCAGCCAGCGGATCGCCAGCGCCTGGGCGCGCTCGGGGCGCACTTCGACGGGGACCTGGTAGGTCGCACCGCCGACGCGGCGGCTGCGGACTTCGATGCCGGGCTTCACATTGTTCAGCGCGTCATGGAACATGCCGATCGGGTCCTTCTTGGACTTCGCTTCGACAGTGTCGAGCGCACCGTAAACGATGGACTCGGCGACGGCCTTCTTGCCGTCCTGCATGATGCTGTTCATGAACTTCGACAGCACGATATCACCGAACTTGGGATCCGGCAGGATAACGCGCTTTTCGGGGCGACGACGACGTGACATATTACTGTTCTCCCCTTACTTCGGACGCTTGGCGCCGTACTTCGAACGGCTCTGCTTGCGATCCTTGACGCCCTGGGTATCCAGAACGCCGCGAAGAACGTGATAGCGCACGCCCGGAAGATCTCGCACACGGCCGCCACGGATCAGCACGACGCTGTGTTCCTGGAGGTTGTGGCCTTCACCCGGGATGTAGGTGATGACTTCGCGCTGGTTGACCAGACGCACCTTCGCCACCTTACGGAGAGCCGAGTTCGGCTTCTTCGGGGTCGTCGTGTAGACGCGGGTGCAAACGCCACGCTTCTGCGGGTTCGCATCCATCGCAGGGACCTTGGACTTGGTCTTCTGCAGTTCGCGGCCCTTGCGGACCAGCTGGTTGATTGTTGGCATGAAGCCCTTCACCTTTTCAGTTACTTTACCAGACGCCACCTGCGTTCCCCGCCGCGTGGAACCAATGACTCCAAACAGCAAAGGCCCCGACGGAAACAATCCGCCCGGAGCCGCAAGGACAGCCGATAATGTTCAGCTCTAGTGCTTGCCCCGGCAAGCGCGGGAAGAACGAGTCTTCCAGACGCAGAACGCGGGGCAGCGGCCCTATAGCGATGGGGGACGGAAGGGTCAAGCGCAGGACCGGAACGGCCATGGCGAGACACCTGCCCACATAGTGAATGACATTTTTGTATTTTGCTAACATGCTGCAGATTATGGGATCTTTCCCCGCAGCCCCCATATCCAGATGGACCAGTCGTGATTGCACTTTCCCGCATTAGCGGCGAATTCCACAGCCCGGAACGCGAGGCCGCCTTCCAGGCCGATCGACTGCCCGAATCGCGGCGCCACGCCCATCTGCTCTTCGCCTTGTCGGCGCTGCTCAACACCCTCTTCCTGCTGAGCGACTGGCGCTTTGCCGGCACGGCCCATTTCTGGGTCGCGGTGCCCGCCCGCCTGGTCGTGGTCTTCTGGTCGCTCGTCAGCCTGGGCCTGTGCCGCTACATGCACAGCTTCAAGGCGGTCGAACGCATCTGTTTCGTCTGGCAATGCATCACCGCCATCGGCGTCGCCTTCCTCGTCTCCTCGCGCAGCGACATCGCCATCTTCGTCCTGGTGATGCTGCCGCTCGTCTTCTACCTGGTGGTGCCGACCAGCTTCCGCGGCAATGTCGGCGGCGGCCTGGGCTGCGGCGTCGCCCTGCTGATCGGTTATCTGGCCCCTGCCCCTCTGTCGCCGACCATGCCCGGCATGATCATGGCGGTGCTGATGCTTCATTGCGGCATGTGGATCGCGATCGCCCGCACCAACCGGCTGCAACGCCTGGAATGGACCGCCAGCCAGGACGCGCAGGCCGCCCGCGTCGCCCTCGCCGCCAATGGCGAAGCGCTCGAACGGCTGTTCATGACCGTGCCGCTGCCGCTGATCGTCATCCGCGACGACGGCACCGTCCTGCGCATGAACGATTCCGCCACACGCAACCTGGGCACCGCGGACCGTGTCGCCCGGCTGGCGCTGATCGTCGATCACGCCCCGCCGCTGCGCCTGCTCGACCGGCTGACGCGGGGCGACAGCATCGACAATGACGAATGCTGCCTCGCCAATGACGAAGGCATCATCCGCGATGTCCTGCTGGGCGCCCGCCCGATCCTGCTCGCCGGCGAACAGTGCATCCTTGCCAGCATCGTCGACATCACCGACCGCAAGCAGGCCGAACGCCATCTTGCCCATCTGGCGATGACCGACGCCCTCACCGGCCTCGCCAACCGATCCCATTTCATGGCCAGCCTGATGCAGGCGGCCCAGTCGACCGAACGATCCGGCGGCCAGATGGCGGTCGTGCTGATCGACGTCGACGAGTTCAAGCGGATCAACGACAGCGCCGGCCATGACGCCGGCGACGCCCTGCTGTGCGCCGTGGCCGAACGGCTGCGCGACTCGGTGCGCCCCGCCGACATGATCGCCCGCATGGGCGGCGACGAGTTCGCCGTTATCCTCACCCGCCTGCGCGGCCTGGCCGATCTCGACACCATCCTCAGCCGCATGATCGCGCGCCTGCACATGCCGCTGCGCCATGGCGGGCGGGACATTGATTGCCGCGTGAGCATGGGCGTGGCCCTCTACCCCGACCATGCCGGCGACATGATCGACCTGATGAAGCATGCCGACATCGCCCTGTATGAGGCGAAGAATAGCGGACGCGGTCGCGCCTGCCTGTTCGAGCCCGGCCTGCTGGAAAGCTGGCAGACCGAGGCGCGGATGCTGGAACGGGCCCGCGACGCGCTCGCCCATGCCCAGCCCGTGCCCTGGTATCAGCCCAAGGTCGACCTGCAGGACGGCCGCGTCATCGGCTTCGAGGCGCTGCTGCGCTGCGCCCGCCCGGACGGCACGCTGATGATGCCCGACCAGATATTGGCCGCCTTCGAACATCCCGAACTGGGCCGCAAGATCACCGAGCGGATGATCGATCAGGTGCTGGCCGATTGCCGGGCCTGGACCAGCGCCGGCATCGATTTCGGCCATGTCGCCGTCAATGTCCCCGGCGTCGAACTGCATGACCGCGCCTTCCCCGACCGGTTGCTCGCCCGCCTCGCCCATGCCGATGTCGAACCGCGCCGGATCGAGCTGGAAGTCACCGAATCCGTCTTCCTCGGCCGCAATGTCGATGTGGTGGAGCGCAATCTTCAGCGCCTCAGCCAGTCGGGCATGGCCATCGCCCTCGACGATTTCGGCACCGGCTACGCCTCGCTGTCCCACCTCAAGCAGTTTCCGATCGACGTCATCAAGATCGACAAGGGCTTCGTGCGCGACCTGGAAACCGACCCGGATGATGCCGCCATCGTGCGCACCGTGCTCAACCTCGCCTACAGCCTGGGCGTAAAGACCGTCGCAGAAGGCGTCGAAACGATTGAACAACTGGAATATTTGCGATCAGGTGGTTGCCATTATGGCCAGGGCTATTATTGGAGCGCTGCCGTTCCGGCATCGCAATTACCCAGCTTTCTTGAGCCTTCCCGCTTCGCCCGCAGAAGCTGAAGCGCATCGCGAAAAATATTTTCAAAGCCAGGGAACCAAATGGGACGAAGATCATTTCGTCCCGGTTTAGCTTCGACTCGTCACGAGTCCGCGGCTGCGGATTCGCGCGTCCGATCTTCTTTTGCTACCGGCCCGACTCACCGAAATAAATAGTTACGGGGTCGCAATTGTCGCAGCGCAAGAAGAAGGGGGTCGCCACCCTCTGGGCCAGGCTCAGTGCCTTGTGCCCGGAGCGGGAAATCTTCCTGCGCTCGGGCGGCCAGGTAAAGTTCATCCGCATTTCCAAGCGCGCCCAGTTGCTGGCGCTCGGCATACTGTCGACCGGCCTGGTCGGCTGGGGTGCCGTCACCGTGTCGATGCTCGCCAGCAGCGCCGCCGTCGCCCATGACCGCGCGATGCTGGATGCCAAGGGCGCGGCCGTGGCCAGCAAGGCACGCAAGGTCGATGGCTATCGCAAGTCGGTGAACGACCTCGCCCATGACCTGGAAGCGCGCCAGGATTTCATCGACGATCTCTACAAGACCCATTTCGGCGAGCCCGGCGACGCCGCGGCCAATGCCCCGGTCGGCAAGGCGGACGCCGCCACTGAAAAGGGCGGCCAGGGCAAGCTCGACGCCAAGATCAGCATGGCGCCCGAAGCCGCGCCGCTGATGCAGGTCGATGCCCGCCAGCGCCGTTTCGCCGCCCTGCTGACCAGCGCCGTCGAAGCCCGTAAGCAGAAGGCCGCCGCCGCGATCCGCAGCTTCGGCCTCAATCCCGACGCGCTCGCTCGCAACGCGGCCCGCGCCCAGGGCGGCCCGTTCGTCCCCTGGCATGGCGATGAAGATGCGATGCCGGCCGAGCTGGAAAAGCTCGCCACCGCGCTTTCCCGCATGGAATTTCTGGAAACCAGCCTGCTGCGCATCCCGTCGGGCCAGCCGACCGGCACGCCGATGCTCAGCAGCTCCTATGGCTATCGCCGCGACCCGTTCAACGGTCACGCCGCCTTCCATGCCGGGCTCGACTTTCCCGGCCGCTATGGCCAGCCGATCCTGGCCGCCGCCCCCGGCAAGGTCAGCTATGTCGGTCAGCGCAGCGGCTATGGCAATGTCGTGGAAGTCACCCATGGCAATGGCATCATGACCCGCTACGCCCATCTGTCCGGCTATAACGCCCGTGTCGGCCAGCAGGTCGCGCGCGGCGACCAGATCGCCCGCATGGGCTCCACCGGCCGCTCGACCGGCACGCATCTTCATTTCGAAGTGCGCGTCAACGGCGATCCCATCAATCCCCGCCGTTTCCTCGAGGCCCGCAAAGATGTTCTCCAAGTCCAGCAAATCGCAACGGCCCGTCTCGCCGATGTCGGCAACCGGGGCTAAGCACACCCCCTTCTCGCTGATCGGCAGCGACGTGACGATCACCGGCAATCTCGCCGCGACCGTCGACCTGCATGTCGATGGCGTGATCGACGGCGACATTTGCTGCGCCGCGCTGGTTCAGGGTCCCGACAGCCGCATCATCGGGCATGTCACCGCCCAGAGCGCGCGCCTTGCCGGCCTGGTCGACGGGTCGATCAGCGCCGAGGAACTGGTGGTCGAAAGCACCGCCCGCATCACCGGCGACGTGACCTATGAACGGATCACGATCGAGGCCGGCAGCCGGGTCGAAGGCCGCTTTGCCCACAAGGATAATGGCCCGGTCGCGGCCGCCGACCTCAAGCTCATCACCAGCGACAGCGCAGCCTAAGCGCTCAGTTGACCGGCGCACGCCGCCGGTAGCTCAGCGCCTCGGCGACATGCACCCGGCCGACCTGCTCCGCGCCGGCCAGGTCGGCGATCGTCCGCGCCACCCGCAACACCCGCGTATAGCCGCGCGCCGACAGCTTCATCGCGGCGGCGGCCTGCGCCAATAATTGCCGCCCGGCCTCGTCCGGCCCGGCCACATCCTCCAGCCGCTCGCCATCGACCTCGGCATTGGTCCGCACCTTGCTGCCGGCATAGCGCCGGGTCTGCAGCGTGCGCGCCGCCGCGACGCGCGCGGCCACCTCCGCCGATCCCTCGGCCGGCGGCGGCAGCACCAGATCAGCCGCCGTCACCGCCTGCACCTCGACATGCAGGTCGATGCGATCGAGCAGCGGCCCGGATACCTTGGCCTGATAATCGCTGGCGCAGCGCGGCGCGCGCGAACAGGCCAGCGCCGGGTCGGACAGATGGCCACAGCGACAGGGGTTCATCGCCGCGATCAACTGCACCCGCGCCGGGAAGGTGACATGGGCGTTGGCCCGCGCCACGCTGACCTCGCCACTCTCCAGCGGCTGGCGCAGCGAATCCAGCACCACCCGCTGAAACTCCGGCAGTTCATCCAGGAACAGCACGCCGATATTCTCTCCAGAGTGTCTCGAGTCTCTCATCCAGCATCCCTCCGCCTGGCATAGCCATGATGACGCTCGACATAATGGTGACTCATAGATGTCATCTCAATCTGTAGTCTCAAAACAGCCAGATTTTCTCACCCCGACATGTCCGGAAACACGACGCTTTATCGAGTGAATGACCGAGTTCGAAGTTCATCTTCGAACTCGGTCATTCGCAACCGCCGCAGGCGGCTGATAGGGTGATATCGTCAAACGCGAAGATAAACTGTTCACCGTTCAATCAAGGAACTTATCCCTGAGGATCCTTTGCGGTGTTGAAGAAAATTGCGGTGACGCTATTGGTTGCATGGCTCGTCCGCAAAATCGGATGAGTGAGGCTGGTTACCTCAACTGCCGCGTGCCCGACGAGATACTCTCGTCCGGGTGGCTGCGCTATGTCCAAGGTTCTGCCTAAAGGTGCAGCGCCTGCGACACGCGCGCAGGGACTAACCACGCCCGGATCTGGCTCGTGGGGACCATCATGCTACTATTAATCGATATTTGCTTGATGCACCGATTGTATTCGCTCGGTCTGAGTATCCGTAAATCAAATCTCGCCCTGCCTTCAAACAGGGGTTTCTCATGCTGGTTGTGACAGCGGAGATTTGGCCGGATGGTGATGAAAGCAAATCACATGAGATCGGATATATATTTGCATCTAACGAGGCAGATATAGATGGTGCCTCGGCTTACGAGGCGCGTATTCTGCAGAATTGCAGCGAGCATCTCTCTACTGCAGCGATTGATCGATATGTCCTTGCGTTTCGCGAGCGAAGCGATGGTGTCTGGGGGCTTGTTGCAGAAATCTTGAACTCAGCGGGCATTACCGCCGGCCACGGGATCAATCCGATCGTCGCGCAACAGCTTCAATCCGCGCTCGCCGAAAACAAGAAGGGTAACGAGGATGCGTAGCTACGCTGTTGATCGATACCGGGGGGTCGACTTGGGTTGGGATGGCATATTTAAGAAGCTCATCCGTGAGCTCAAAAAGGATAACCCATCCGTTCTCCTTCTGGATGCTCAGCAAAAAGCTGGCGCCCTGTATGTCTATGTAGCGCGCAGTGGACCTCGATCTGAGGAGCTAATTGCTCGCGCGACTAGAGAGTCGAGGACTGTTTGCCAGCTATGTGGAAAAGATGGAGTTCTCAGGCAGAACCACTTTGGGGTGTATCAAGTTAGATGTGCCGCACATGGTCGTGGATGGCGCGAACCTCCGGAGCTTCCAATGTTTCCAGCTGAGAAAATTCGATGCTGTTGCGATGCTCCGGACTGCATAGTGCGGTCAGCGCAGCATGAAGGAGCGCCAAACATGCGGCAAAAGTAAGACGGTTTTTAGACGCGCATTAAATTTATTTGTAGGCCGCTCAGGCGAAGTGACGCATTCTATAGCCTGAGATATTCAATTTTGGTCGATTGCCAACAGAACCTTGATGATAGATTTGTTTGTCATTTCTACATTATGACATTCTAACTGATCTAAGTTGATATCGCTAAGCGAAGCAAACCGTTCCATATCGGCTTTCGCTTGACGATATAGGCGACGGCGCGCCTCCTCCGTTGACTGCTCTATCAATGAGATTGGATTGCTGCTGCGGAGTTCTCGCCCAAGCGGACTGTCCTCAACGAGTAGCCTTAATCCCGTTTCCAAAGTACGCATCCGGTGAGGAGCGCGGTTACTGACGGTTTGCTGGGGGATTTGGCATCTTACTTGCCGAGGAAGGCCTCGACGCCTTCTTGAGCGAGCACATCGCGGAATGCAGCATCGGCATCGCGGTCGGTGGGGAATAGATTGTCCCAGACCGTCGAGGTGCCGTGCTCGTTGACGACCTCGAGGGACCAACCGCGCTCGGTGGCGAGCCGCACGATGTTGATGGTCAGCCGTACGCCCGCCTGTTCGATGGACCGGCAGAGATAGGATTCAATCAGTTCGGGTTGCGGGCCAAATTCCATGCCGTGATGCTATGAGATCACGGCTCCAGCTTCAACGCTGTTGGTTTCCAATTCCATGGGAGTAGATCGCCAAGCCGATTAGCCGGATGATCGGCGATGCGGGCGAGGACGTCAGCGAGCCAAGCCTGGGGATCGACGTCGTTGAGGCGGCAGCTCTGAATGAGTGAAAACATGATGGCGGCGCGCTGACCACCGCGATCGGAGCCGCAAAATAGCCATGCTTTCCGCCCGAGTGGCACACAGCGTAGCGCCCGTTCCGCTGCGTTGTTCGTGAGGCATACCCTGCCATCGACGAGGAAGCGGGTGAAGGAGTCCCAGTGCCGGAGCATATAGTTGATAGCCTTGGCGAGATCATGGTTACGCGACAGCTTGGCGAGTTGGGCGTGCAACCAGTCGTGCAGTTCGGCGATCAGTGGCGCGCTCAACTCCTGACGGGCGGCAAGCCGCTCCGCTGGTGTCTTGCCGTTGATACCGCGCTCAACGTCGAACAGGGCGTCCAGCTTCTGCACCGCCTCCAGCGCAATCGGATAGATCGGGCCAGTCCGCTCGCCGCGGCTCTTCTTGCGCGCAGCGCCCTCGACGTCAGCAAGTTCGAAGAACTTCCTGCGCGCGTGAGCAAAGCATCCTGTCTCCAGGATGAGACCAGGCTGGCGGTTGGGAGCGTACAGCTCAAAATAGCCCGCATAGGCATCAGCCTGCAGTATCCCGGACCAGGACGCGAGGTGCGCCTGGGGATGTTCCCCGCGCCGGTCGCGCGAATAATAGAAAACCACCGCCGGCGGATCGGCGCCGCCGAACGGGCGGTCATCCCGGACATAATCCCATAATCTACCGGTATCGGTCTTGCCCTTGGCCATGACCGGCACGGTGGTATCGTCGCCATGCACGCGCTCGGCGGCAAAGACATGGGCCTCGATCAGCCGAAAGATGGGCATCAAGGCGAAGGACGCCGCACCAACCTGATCGGCAAGCGTGGAGACGCTCAGCGGCACGCCTTCGCGAGCGAAGCGCTCCGCCTGGCGGTTGAGCGGCTGGTGCTGCCCATACTTCTCGAACAGCAGCATGGCGAGGAAGCTTGGCCCTGCCCAGCCACGCGGCACGACATGGAATGGCGCGGGCGGCTGCGTGATCTTCTCGCAGTCACGGCAGGAGAACTTCTCGCGTACGGTCTGGATGACCTTCCAGGCACGCGGGATTACCTCCAGCGTCTCGGTTACATCCTCGCCCAGCTTCGACAGGCGCATGCCGCCACAGGCCGGACAGGAACAGGGCGCCGGAACAACGACGCGGTCGCGGGGCAAATGGTCGGGGAACGGTTTTTTAACTGGCCTCTTGCGCTCAAAGGCGGTGACGTTCGTCGCCTTTGTCGCGGCGGTCTCGGCGGCCAGATCATATTCGGCGGCGTCGGCCTCCAAATCTTCGAGCTCAAACTCCATCTGCGCAAGAAGCCGGCGGGTGCGTTCGGCGCTGGGGCCGTACTGCTCGCGCCTGAGCTTGGCGATCTGCAACTTGTAGTGCGAGATCAACGCCTCGGTGGCGCTCTCCCGGGCACGGGCATTGGCCAGTTCGGCTTCAGCGCTCGTGGCCCGCTGTTCGGCTTCATCGGCGCGCTGCGCACTGAGCCGTACCAACGCCTTGAGCGCTTCGATATCGTCAGGCAGGGGCGAAACGGCGGCGTCCACAACTTGGATGGAATCATAGAAAACCTCCCGGATGAAGCGGAAAATGCAGCCTCCGCCAAGAAAATCTGCGCCTATCCTGCGCTCTGTGGGCGCCAGCTATATTGCGGGTTCCGCCAGTCCACTCCGTCGAGCAGACAGGCCAGCTGTGAGCTCGTCAGCGACACCACGCCGTCCTTCGCGGCGGGCCAAATGAACTTCCCTCGTTCCAATTGCTTCGAATATAACGACATCCCGAGGCCGTCGTGCCAGATTATCTTCACAAGCGCCCCGCTGCGCCCGCGAAAGACCCAAAGATCGCCGGCAAATGGGTCTCGCGAGAAGCTCTGCTGCACCATTGCTGCCAAGCTCTGCATGCCGCACCGCATATCTGTGTGGCCCATCGCAATCCACACCCGCGCGCCAGCTGGGATCATCGCAGGGCCTTGAGCGCTGCCGACACCAAGGCAGCTGGTGCCGACGCAGATATGCTCACGCGCCCTTTGCCACCCAGATCCACGATGATCACCGGCATTGCGGCCTGGTGCGCATTCTGCTGTTCGCCATCGTCAACCCCGCCTCGGCGAACTCCGTCAGGGCGGGCGGCTGCCGCAGCTTGTTGCGCCACGTGTAAATGCGCGCCGTGGAAATATCGTGCCGACGCGCCACAGCCAAAACGCTGGCCCCAGGCGCAAAGGCTTCTGCCAAAATCTGGAGCCGTTCCTCGTCGCTCCAGCGCCGCCGCCGTTCCGGCCCGGTCATCACCGTGATCTGCCGCATCCACTGCTCCTAAGCGTGCTCTCGAGAGCGTTCTTAAGAGCAGGCCCCTACCTCACGACAAGGCGCGTCTCGCGGGATGCATACTTTCCAAAGGTCGCTGGGTCAGAATGAAGCGCCAGAGTCGATACCCAATCAAGTCGATCCTCTGCTTGCAGAGGTGTTCTGTTGCTCTAATCCATAACTCAGGTTTTTGCACCATAGCCTCGACCTGCTCGCGGGCCTGCAACAGCCTCTGACGATCCAAGATTGCGTGCGTATTTGGGTCCGGTACAGGCATATCTTTTATATTATGCACTAGCTTTGATACGAGGGAAAAGGCCATTCGCGATGACAGTTGAACGGCTGTCGGCTCAAGATATAGGTCACGATCCATGCCGGTCCTTAGTCCGCTCCGCTGCGCGCGAGACCCCCGACAAAGAGGCTTCGCGTGACTTTTGAGCGTCTTAAAAAGACGATTGAAAGCAGGACGTGTGCCTCGGCCGTCAAAGACGTGGGTTGTGCTCGCTAACATCGATCCGGACATTGGAAAAATCAACGTGTGCTAAGGCAAAATTGCGTTTGTTGAGTTCAGCAGCGGAAATGCGGCCCGATGCAAGCGCTTCGCTATCGGCTCGACGGGCCGCAGCTTTCTCGGCCGCTCGTGCAGTGGGGTCGAAATAGCCTACTCGCACTGCCACCCTCCTTTCACGACCATCTCCGGGGCAGTCAATGGTAGCCGATTGTTTTAGGATCATCAAACCATCAAACTGGGACAGTCGCCGTTGATCGGGAGCTTCAGCGACCGACATCTCTACGCAGTCGATATAGCTGACGTTCAAAGCGCGACCGACGAACGGTCGCTTTGTCCCACGATCTTCCGTCTGCTCCCGACCAAAATACGTCGTTCCCTGATCCCGGGTCAGACGGCCGCAATTCCGAAAACTTGCCATTCATTCAAAGACGTTGCTTTTGTCCTCGCTGCATGATCGCCGAGCATGGAGGCCAAGGATCGTCAGTTCCAGGCTGTTACGCATGAAAGCGACGAAGTCGGTGCTGTGAGCGCCGATCCCTGGATCGGCAGCATAGGCCGCCAACAATGCTTCAGTTGGTTGGCCATGTGGCCAGGCTCCAGCGGCCGTCAGGAACAGCGTGACGATGAGGTGATAAATGTCCGTTTGCGGCATTTCGGGGAGGCTGCTTGTCAGCAATTCACCCAAGACACCAACAGACACGTTCACGGCGCGCTTGTGCTGAAGCACAACGTCGGCTGACACATTGCGTTCAAGCACCGCAGCTTGCGAACTGATCAGATCGCAAAGGGTAGCGCGCGCCGCGAGGGAGTTTGCCAGCGCCTGCGCCAGCAGGTTTGCCCGAGCAGCAATATCCGCGTCGGACGAAATGCCGGACAGATCGAGTGCTGCAATCCACGCGTCGATCTCGTCGTTGAGCAATTGGAGGAGCACGGCTTCTCGGGACTCAAAATAGCGCAGCACATTCGATTTCGCGAGGCCGACGCGCCGGCTCAATTCATTCAGGCTGATCTCCGCGACCGACATTTCGGCAAGCATCGCCGAGGCCGTCGCCAAAATCACCCGGCGACGTTGATCGCGCTGCTCAGCGCTGCGGGCTCTCTGAAAGTCCATTTCGACGTCACTTCCTGCCTTTTATCGCGGTGCGGACAGCATGCCGCTAGCGACCGACTTTCAAATAAGGCACCGATGGCCACTTGTCATCAGACCGATGGTATCTTATTTGCTATTTAACGAACCGATGGTCTTATATAGCGCTTCGTCTCACGAGGCGGTCGCGCAGGAGGAATATGGAATGAGTTGGAGCGAAGCTGATATTCCCTCGCAAGCGGGAAAGCTGTTCGTGATCACAGGGACGGGCGGGCTAGGCTTTGAAGACGCCAGTGCACTCGTTCGCAAGGGGACGAAGGTCATCCTGGCCGGTCGCAATCCGGCCAAGGGCAAGGACTCCATCACACGTATTCGTGCCGAGACGCCAACGGCGGACATCGCCTTCGAGGAGCTGGACCTTGCCAGCCTGGAATCGATCGGGGCCTTCGCCGGTCGGCTGCTGGCCGATGGCAGGCCGATCGACGTGCTCATCAACAATGCCGGCGTCGCGATCGTGCAGAAGCGGCAGGAAACGCAGGACGGGTTCGAGCTTCAGCTGGGGACCAACTATCTGGGCCACTTCGCGCTCACCATGCGCTTGATGCCTTTGCTGCTGAGCGCCAAAGCGCCCCGCGTCGTGAGCCTGAGCAGCACCACGCACAAGATGGGCAAGATCGATTTCGATGATCTGCAACTCGAGAAATCCTACGGCGGCAGCGCGGCCTATGCCCAGTCGAAACTGGCCATGCTGATGTTCGCGCTCGAACTGGATCGCCGTGCCCGCGAAGCCGGCGCCAACCTCATCAGCGTTGCCGCACA
This sequence comes from Sphingobium sp. IP1, assembly GCF_002708645.1. Classification (NCBI taxonomy): domain Bacteria; kingdom Pseudomonadati; phylum Pseudomonadota; class Alphaproteobacteria; order Sphingomonadales; family Sphingobiaceae; genus Sphingobium; species Sphingobium sp. IP1. Next base: position 46,381 of record NZ_NOIW01000010.1, on the reverse strand, counting down.
TCCCGGTATCGCGCGGACCGAACTGATGAACAACGGTCCCGCTGGTCGTCCGGTCCTGCAGTTCTTCTCCCACTTAATCGAACGACTGCTCGGCCAATCATCGGCCGCTGGCGCGCTACCTACGCTGCGAGCCGCGACCGATCCTGCCGTCCAGAGCGGAGAATATTATGGTCCCAAGGGTTTCCTCGAGGCAAAGGGGCCACCTGAGCTCGCCTCGATTTCCGCCAAGGCCCAGGACGATGCTGCGCGCCGCCGCCTGTGGGAGGTGTCGGCCCGCCTTACCGGTCTCGTGCCGGCGCTCTCCACCCTCTGATCCAGTTTATATTGCGGCGCCGCGCTCGGACCGTCGTCCTTCGGCGGGCAAGGCAAAGCCTCCACTTCCCGCGCGACCAAGATCCTGATCGGATCGCATTCCTCCCAGCACTCGACCGTTCGGTCCTTTGGGCCGGGCGCGTCTTTTGAGGCTCTTTCATCATGCTCGCATATCTGAAGAACGTTTTCATGGCCGTGGCGCCTGTCTTCGCCTGCGGGCCGGCAATCGTGGCGGCAGATGGGATTCAGGGGACGTTCGCCATCCAGAATGTCGCGACCGGCATGAACCTGCGCCCATTCGACGCCAGCAAACAAGATCGCAACCGCGTCATCCTCTACAATCATCATGCCTGGAAATGCCTGACATGGGAGTTCCTCCGGATCGAAGGAAATAGCTACCGGCTCAAGAACTATTACACCGCCAAGGCAGTGGAACCAGCTGCTCACGCCGTCGGTCCGACTACGCTGCAGCAGCGCCCAATCAGCGGTGGCGTCACTCAGATTTGGGAGTTTGTGGATCAGCCAGTCAATGCGTTTCTGATCCGGCATAAGACAACGGGGCTCTATATCACTGCATCGTCGCATCTGCGGGATAGCGAACTGCACCTTCAGCCTCGCGACAGAACGCGGCCCCAGTCCTGGCGCCTGATACGGCAGAGGCCTTGGTTCTGATCGTTGCTGCGTCGCATGTCGACCACTTATGGCTATTCGTTAGTGGATCATCGGCGTCCGCTTAGTTGCTGATACCCGTCGCATCGAGGCCTTTCGCTATTTGGAATGAGCACAGATCGGAGCGTGTCGCGCGACATTCAGGGTGAGAAACGCATTGCCTCGCCTGAATTGCTCCCGGCAAACCTGCCGTTGCCTCATCTAAACTGCTCCCGGCCAATGCCGGGAGGGAACGATGCGGAAGGTGAGCATGACGACGCGAAGGGAATTGATTGAAGCAGTCGGCGAGCGGTATCGCTCGGCCGATCGCGCGAGCAAGAGCAAGGTTCTCGACGAATTCGTCGCGATCACAGGTTTCCACCGGAAGCATGCAATGCGACTATTGGGCTCGGAGCCGTTGGTCAGGGAAACGACGCGACCGGAGCGCAGGCTTTACAACGAGGCGGTGCGCGAAGCGTTGCTCGTGTTGTGGGAAGCTAGCGACCGCCTGTGCGGCAAGCGACTGCGGCCGCTTATTCCGGTTCTGGTCGAGGCGATGGAGGGTCATGGCCACCTTGATCTCGATCCGGCGATCAAGGCGAGGTTGTTGCAGATGAGCCCGGCAACGATCGACCGTGCTCTGCAGACTGCGAAAGGGAACAGTCAGAAGGTCCGGCGGCGCGGTGTGGGCGGATCGGAACTGCGGCGTAGCGTCCCGATCCGGACGTTCAATGACTGGGGCGATCCGGCGCCGGGGCATATGGAAGCAGACTTGGTGTCGCACAGCGGCCCGGTGGCGAAGGGGAGTTGGGCGTGGACGCTTACGCTGACCGACATTGCGACGGGCTGGACTGAATGCGCACCGTTGCTGGTGCGCGAGCAAACGTTGTTGGTGGAGGTCCTCGAGGAGCTGCGCAAGCTGATGCCGTTCCCGTTGCTGGGATTTGATTCCGACAATGACAGCGTGTTCATCAATGAAACCGTGCGCGATTACTGCGCGGCGACGGAAATCGCCTTTACCCGCTGCCGCCCCTATCGCAAGAACGATCAGGCCTGGGTCGAGCAGAAGAACGGTTCGGTTGTGCGCCGTCTGGTGGGCTATCGCCGGTTCGAGGGACTGGAAGCAGCTGGGCTGCTCGCCGAATTGTATGCGGCGGCGCGCCTGTTCGTGAACTTCTTCCAGCCCTCATTCAAGTTGGCGGAAAAGCGCCGCGACGGCGCCAAAGTCCACAAGCGCTATCACGCTCCCGCGACGCCGTTCCAGCGTTTGATGGATGACCCGCGGACCAGCGAGCAAACACGCGAACGGCTACGGGACTTCGCCGCCAGGCTGGATCCCGTTCGACTGCTGCGAGACATCCGCACCGCGCAGCAGAAACTGGTGGTCCTGGCCGACGCCGTCGTCGTGGCAGATTCCACCGAAACGTCCCCCCCACCGCTGGGGGCGTTCCTCTCGAGCCTGAAAGTTTTATGGCACAATGGTGAGGCGCGGCCCACGGCGGTTGATAAAGCGCCGCGCAAGCGAGAACGGCGTCGACCGGATCCACTGCTTCAGGTTACCGACCAATTAAAGGCTTGGTTCGAAGACGAGCCTTGGCGTACCGGGCGGGAGTTACTGGAGAAATTGCAAGCCGAGCAGCCGAACATCTACCCGGACGGCCTCCTGCGGACTATCCAGCGCCGTCTGAAAGGCTGGCGCACCGAACACGCGCGAGCGCTGGTGTTCAGCCACTCTTCCGGGCTGGCCAATGCCGCCCCAGGCGACACGGAAACCATCCTTACGGCCATGTGACGGATTACCGTTCCGCCTCGCATACGGCTCAGCTGCACGGCAATCCGTCACATGCAATGGCATTGATGCGCGAGGACCTGTAAGGAACAATTACGTGAGGCAACGGTCGCGTCGTTCGGGAAGGTTCCTTCGTGAGGCAACACGAATCCTCATCCTGTTTGTCGCGCTACAGCCATCGACATCACCGACCGCAAGAGGGCCGAGGAGGCGCTCAGGCAGGCTCAGAAGCTCGAGGCGATGGGTCAGCTGACCGGCGGCGTCGCGCACGACTTCAACAACCTTTTGACGCCGATCGTCGGCGGCCTGGACATCCTGATCCGCAGCGGTGTGGGCACCGAGCGCCAGCGCCGGCTGATCGAGGGCGCCATGCAGTCGGCCGAACGAGCCAGGGCCCTCGTCCAGCGGCTCCTGGCCTTCGCGCGCCAGCAACCGCTGCAGCTTCGCGCCATCGACATGGCCGCATTGGTTCGCGGCATGGCCGATTTGGTCGGCTCGACGATCGGGCCGAAGATCAAGCTGGTGCTCGAAGTGCCTGCGGAGCTGCCGCCCGCACGTGCCGATCACAACCAGCTCGAGATGGCTTTGCTCAACCTTTGCGTGAACGCGCGTGATGCCATGCCCGATGGGGGCACGTTGCAGATCGCCGTATCGGCGCAGACAGTGGCCGGCGATGACGCCAGGGGCCTGACGCCCGGACCGTATATCAGCCTCTCTGTCTCGGACACCGGAAGCGGCATGGATGAGGAGACCGCCAGGCGAGCCATTGAGCCCTTCTTCTCGACCAAGGGCTTGGGCAAGGGAACCGGGCTCGGCCTGTCGATGGCCCACGGTCTCGCCCGACAGCTGGGGGGGACCCTCACCATCACGACCGCTCCCGGCGCAGGAACCAGGGTGGAGATTCTTCTTCCTGTCTCGACGGAGCTCCCGCGCCGTGAAGAACCGATCGTCGAGCGCCAGACGCCGCAGGAAGGAACAGCCCTCCTTGTTGGCGACGACGATCTCGTTCGGTCGAGCGTCAGCCAGATGCTGAACGCGATCGGCTATGAGGTGGTCGAGGCAAAATCGGCAGAGCAGGCGTTAGAGCTGGTGAAGGACGGTCTGAGCCCGACCGTCGTGGTGACCGACCATTTGATGAGCGGTATGTCGGGCGCGGCGCTTGGCCGCGAGTTGGGTCCACGGACGCCGGTTCTGATCGTCTCCGGCTACGCGGAGAACAGCGAGATCGAGCCGCATTTGGCGCGTCTCATGAAGCCGTTTCGGCAGGACGAGCTATCAGTGAAGCTCGCCGAGATCCGGGCCCGATCCAAAGCCGCCGGAGCCGTCGCCTGATCTCCGTCGCTTCGTCCAGCAAGCGAAGGGGGGGCCGGAGCCCCCCCCTTCCTGTCAGTAGTCCATGGCCGGCATGGGCGCGGCCTTGTCGTCCTTGGGAAGCTCCGCCACGAGAGCTTCGGTGGTGATGAGCAGGCCGGCGACCGAGGTCGCGTCCTGAAGGGCGGTGCGCACGACCTTGGCAGGATCGATGACGCCTGCCCGGACGAGGTCTTCATACTCGCCGGTGGCGGCGTTGAAGCCCCAGTTATAGTCTGATCCCTCGCCCAGCTTGCCGACCACATAGGCGCCGTCCTCGCCGGCATTATTGACGATCTGCCGCGCCGGTGCCTTCAAGGCGCGCCGGACGATCTCGACGCCCGCCTTCTGGTCGTCATTGGCCGGCGACAGGTTCTCCAGCGCCTTGACCGCGCGCAGCAGCGCCACGCCGCCGCCGGGCAGGATGCCCTCCTCGACGGCAGCCCGGGTCGCGTGGAGTGCGTCGTCCACCCGGTCCTTCTTCTCCTTCACTTCGACCTCGGTGGCGCCCCCGACCCGGATCACCGCGACGCCGCCGGCGAGCTTGGCCAGCCGCTCCTGAAGCTTCTCGCGGTCGTAATCGGACGTCGTCGTCTCGATCTGCTGGCGGATCTGCGCCGCACGGCCGTCGATGTCCGCCTTCTGGCCGGCACCGTCGATGATCGTCGTGTCGTCCTTGTCGATCACCACCTTCTTGGCCCGACCGAGCATGTTGACGGTGACGTTCTCGAGCTTGATGCCGAGATCCTCGCTGACGACGTTGCCGCCGGTCAGGATGGCGATGTCCTCGAGCATCGCCTTGCGGCGATCACCGAAGCCCGGCGCCTTCACCGCGGCGACGTGAAGCCCGCCGCGCAGCTTGTTGACGACGAGGGTCGCCAGGGCCTCGCCCTCGACGTCCTCGGCAATGATCAGCAGCGGATGGCCCGACTGGATCACCTTCTCCAGCAGCGGCACCAGCGCCTGCAGGTTCGAGAGCTTCTTCTCGTGAATCAGGATGTAGGGATCATCCAGCTCAACGCGGAGCTTCTCCGGGTTGGCGATGAAATAGGGCGAGAGGTAGCCGCGGTCGAACTGCATGCCTTCGACCACCTCCAGCTCGGTCGCGAGGCTCTTCGCCTCCTCCACGGTGATGACACCTTCGTTGCCGACCTTTTCCATCGCCTCCGCAAGAATCCGACCGACTTCGGTGTCGCCGTTCGCCGAGATGGTGCCGACCTGAGCGATTTCGCTGTTTGCGCTGATGCTGCGTGCATGGGCCTTGAGATCGTCGACCACCGCGGTGACAGCGAGATCGATGCCGCGCTTCAGGTCCATCGGGTTCAGCCCGGCGGCGACCGCCTTGGCGCCTTCCCGAACGATCGCCTGTGCGAGAACGGTGGCGGTGGTAGTGCCGTCGCCGGCGAGATCATTAGTCTTGGACGCGACCTCCCGGATCAGTTGCGCGCCCATGTTCTCGAACTTGTCCTTGAGTTCGATCTCCTTGGCGACCGTCACGCCATCTTTGGTGATGCGCGGTGCACCGAAGCTCTTGTCGATGACGACGTTGCGGCCCTTGGGGCCCAGCGTCACCTTGACCGCATCCGCGAGCGTATCCACGCCGCGAAGCATGCGGTCACGCGCGTCGGTCGAGAAACGGACTTCCTTTGCAGCCATTGTACCCTTACCTCCTATGTTCGCGTGAATAGTTGGTCCGAAGCTGGCTTGAGTTGCTTATGCTTCGCTCTCGACGATACCGAGGATGTCGCTTTCCTTCATGATGAGCAGTTCCTCGCCACCGATCTTGACCTCGCTTCCGGACCATTTGCCGAAAAGGACGTGATCGCCGGCCTTCACCATGGGCTCGACGAGCTTGCCGTGCTCGTCGCGGGTGCCGGGGCCGACGGCAACGACCTCGCCTTCCTGCGGCTTCTCCTTGGCGGTGTCGGGGATGATGATGCCGCCGGCCGTCTTTTCCTCGGCTTCGATACGACGGACAGCGACACGGTCGTGCAGGGGACGGAAATGCATGCATTACCTCCTAAGCAGATCATGATGTGATGGGCCTCCCGTTCGCGTGGAACGGTCGGTTTCGGCAGAGTTAGGAAGATGATTTTCGACCATCAAGAGTGCTGCCAAACCTGGTTGGTGCTGAGATCACTCGCATTGCGTGCGGATGCGGCGTTGCGCATCGCACGACGCGCAAATTGCCTCAGGAGTCGCCCGTCCGGGGTGATTTAGATCAGCAGCCTCACGCCAGCGATTCGCTACGCAACTGCCAAGGCCCTGACCGGAGCGGTCTGGCTGGATCGCTGCAACTTCGATCGGAGGAGCGCAGATGAACACGCCACTTGGAAGTCCGGGTGCTGGGCTGCGCAGCTCAGCCGTGCCTGCCGCCGCATTTGATCAGGGCCTTCGCAAGTATTTGCTTGGCATTTATCGAACGATGGCTCTGGGTCTTGGGGTGACGGGGATCGTCGCCCTGATCGTTGCCAGCACGCCCGGGCTCTATCAGCCCATCTTCAACACGCCCCTCAAGTGGCTGGTTATTCTTGCTCCGCTCGCGTTCGTGCTGTTCTTCTCCTTCCGCGTCGAGCACATGAGCGTCGCGACGGCGCGGATCAGCTTCTATGCATTCTCCGCCGTCATGGGACTGTCGCTGGCCAGCATCTTTCTGGTGTTCACCGGCACCAGCATAGCCCTGGCCTTCTTTTCCGCCGCAGCCTTGTTCGCGACGATGTGCTTATGGGGCTACACGACCAAGGTCGATCTTTCACGCTGGTCGACGTTCCTGATGGTCGGTCTTGTCGGTCTGGTCGTCGCCAGCCTGATCAACCTGTTTCTCGCCTCGGACACCCTGCAGTTTACCGGTTCGATCATCGGGGTTCTGGTGTTCACCGCCCTTACGGCCTGGGACAGCCAGCGACTGAAAAGCCAGTACGTTGCCTACGCCGGCACTCAGTCGCTGGAAAAGCTCGCCGTGCTGGGGGCTTTGTCCCTCTACCTTGATCTCATCAACCTGTTCCAGCTGCTGCTGAATCTCACCGGCGAGCGGCAAAGGGCATAGCGACGTCGCGCTGCCGATTGGCGCGCGGCAGAGAAGGGAGGCATTCGTGGTTCGAGTCAAAATCAATGCTGCATCCGACGAGCAGGAATCCGGCGGTCTGCCGATGCTGGGGACCTTGCGCCGGAACTGGGGCTGGATCGTCATCCGCGGCGCGCTCGCGCTCGCGCTCGGCGTGGTGTCGTTCCTGTTTCCTGTCAGCGCGCTGTTCGCCTTTGCCACCGTTTTCGCAGCTTATGCGGGCGTGGACGGGATCTTGTCCCTGGTCGCCGCGGTTCGCGGCGCGCGCCGCAAGGAGGAGCGCTGGTGGACCTATGTGCTCCGCGGGATCATCGGCATCGCAACAGCGGTCCTGTTCGTGCTGATGCCCGCAGCCATGACCGCGGGATACGCCCTGGTTACGCTTATCATGCTGGCGGTCTGGGCGATCGTCACCGGTGCCCTCGAAATCGGCGCGGCAGTGACGTTGCGCAAGGTGATCCGCGGCGAATGGCTGATGGGCCTGTCTGGCGCTTTATCGGTCGCTCTGGGGATCATGATCGTCGTCCTGCTGGTCATCGATCCGCTCACGACCTTGCCGTCTGCCGCCTGGGTGATCGGAACGTACGCGATTATCACTGGCGTTGTGCTTCTCGGGCTCGGGTTCAAGCTTCGCCGGGCTTGATAGCCGGCGCATCGCGATCGGCTGAGGTCGCAGCAGTCTCGCTAAGGCGGCAGGGAAGCGTTCGGCGTTCCCTGCCGACCGGTTCCAGCAGCAGGCGCTGTGCCGCCTGCGAGACACTCACATTGCATCGGCCCGGTCGCAAAGCCTAGGGAGCTTGCGCCCGGCGCCTGTGTGGCTGGCGATCCGCCTGATGAACCCTCTAACGCTGGCGCAGTCTGGCGATGCGGAGTGGAAGCAACCTCCTCGCACGGGCATCAGGTGCGTGCAGCAGGAGTATGTAGGTTCAATGATCGGCGTGCTTGGACGGCGACGAAAGTGGCTCGCCTTCTGTCTTGCTGGGCTGGCGGGCTACGTCGACGGGCTGGGCTTCCTGGCCGCAGGCGGGATGTTTGTGTCGTTCATGAGCGGCAACTCCACACGGCTCGCCATCGGCGCGGCCGAAGGGTCGGTGACGGCGTTGCTCGCGCTGGGGTTGATTGGTGCTTTCCTCACGGGAGTGGTCGCCGCCACGCTCGTGGCCGCCCGGGTTCAGAAGCGCCGCAAGTCCGCTGTTCTGGCACTAGTGTCATTGCTGCTCGCCTCGAGCGCTACGCTCGCGCACGTCGGCGCAGGCGCATTTGCACCGCTGCTCATGGCCGCTGCGATGGGAGCGGAGAATCTTGTTTTCCAGCGCGATGGCGAAGTGAGCATCGGCCTCACCTATATGACCGGTGCGGTCGTGAAGGCGGGGCAGCGGATCGGCATGGCACTGCTGGGCGGACCCAGATGGGACTGGCTCCCACACTTGTTGCTGTGGTCGAGCCTCGTCACAGGTGCGATCATAGGCGCGCTTAGCTTTCACCGATTGGGTGTCGACGGCCTCTGGTTCGCAGCGCTGGCCGCGCTTCTCCTGGCCGTTTGGGCAGGCCTCATCGAAAGGACGGGCGAACCGGCGTAGATCGCTGCAGGCGCTCTATCGCGGCCTTGAGGCTGTGGCCGTGGTCCGTCCGGAACGACGCGCGCATGACCTTGTCGGCGACCGCTTGAGACAAGCCGAGCGGCGCTGATCTGAATCAGGGCCTAGTCGTTCCCGACAGGCAGAATGTTCAGTCGGTTCGCGCGGATGCACAGGTGCAGCGCGCTCACTTTAATGGAGGATGAAAAGATGACGGACCCCAAAGCGTCGATGAATCCTGACAAGGACAAGAAGCCGGATCTGGCGCCTGATGAGAGCGTGGCCAAGGAAGAGCAGGAGGGAACGGAGCTCGACCCAGTCGACGAAGCGATCGTAGAGTCTTTTCCCGCAAGCGATCCGCCGAGTTGGACGCTTTGAACATTGGCGGCGGGCGCTCTCGCGCCGGAGGTCCGGGCCGGAAGGAGAACATGCACCACCAACGATCTCGAAGAGCTAGTCGGACACCGCTAGAAGCTGCCTTTGTCGACGCTATCTGATGGCGGGCGCACGCGATACTTCTGCTAACTGGATGGAGCGAGCGAGGCGAAGGATCTGGCATGGCAAAGTTCCTGGCGTTGTACATCGGATCAGCAACGGACGCGGAAAAAGCCGCGTCACCGATAAGTCCTGACAAGCAGTCAGAGGGGATGGCTGCTTGGGGGGCGTGGATGGGCAAGAACGCTGAATACATAAAGGATGCTGGCGGCCCGCTCGGCCGGACCATGCGGGTGTCCTCGTCGGGCGTCGAGGCGGCACGAAATAGCCTCACCGGCTACATCATCGTCGAAGCCGACACGCACGAGGCTGCCGCTCGCCTTTTCGAGAACCATCCTCATTTCACGATCTTTCCGGGCGAAGCGGTCGAGGTCGTCGAGTGCCTTGAGATACCCGGAGCATAGCGAAGCGACGCTGCGGTACGGTTAGGGCGCTGTTGACGTCCGCTCAGCCGAACCGACGGCTCCAGGATCGCGCTCACCCTGGAGCTGTCGCAGCCGCCGTCGAAAAGCTGAAGAGGCGCTTGACGCAGCAGGACAGAACCCGGCTGAGGTATGTCAGTGTGCGTCCTCTCGACCTGAGCGATTGCTTGGTGACTTGCCCAAGACGGAGGTGACGAGTGCTGCCAGCTCAGAGCCCGAAGACCGTGGGGGGCGCGGCGGTTGGCACCGATCGAAGGGACGAGGCTCGACGACGTCCTTCCAGCGCTACCGCGCGCGGGCGTGATCGATCCTGGGCGCTGAGTGCCGGTGCTCACAGCCATCGGCGAACGTGGGAAGGCCGCTTCAACCGATTATCTCTCCACGCCCGAGCGTCGCTGCATCCCACGGCTCGCTGAGCAGCCCCGACCCGCCGCCCTCGGCGGAAAGCACTTGATCCCCGCGAGAGGCGTCCCGGTTTATGCTTCACCATTTTCTCGCCGATGCGGTGATCCTGATTTTTGCCTCCCTGGCGTTTGTCGCGCTTTTCACGAAGTTCCGCCTCTCTTCAATTGCAGGATATCTCGTCGCCGGGTCGGTCGTCGGCCCCTATGGACTTCACCTCGTCTCAGCGAATGAGGGAACCCGCTTCCTTGGTGAGCTCGGCATCGCCGCGCTGATGTTTGTCATTGGCTTTGAATTCTCCTGGCCACGCATTGTCGCGGCCCGTCGATTGGTGTTTGTGCTGGGCACGCTTCAGGTCGTCGTCACCGCATTGCTCGTAGCCGGAGTCGCCCTCCTCGCGGGACTGTCCCTGACCGCATCATTGATCCTGGGCTTTGCGCTTGCGCATTCGTCGAGCGCCATCGTTCACAAACAGCTGCTGGACCAGGACGAGGTGACGACCAGTCATGGCATAGCAACGACGGGTATCCTCCTCTTCCAGGATCTGGCCGCCCTGCCTGTCCTGCTCCTGGTTGGCGCTGTCGCCTCAGGCGCTGAGGAGGACCTTGCCGGCCTGATGTTGCGGTTGGGCGCAGCCGTGCTTGTCTTCACGGGTGCCGCGCTCTTCGCGCGCAAGACGATCGGCCGTATCTTCGATTGGATCGCGCGAACCGGATCCAACGAGCCGCTGATGCTTGCCGGGCTCGCGTTGGTCGCAGGCGTCGCGTTTCTCGCAGAGCTGATCGGACTCTCCCTGGCGGTGGCAGCCTTCATCGTCGGCATGGTCGTCGCCGAGAGCAACTACCGCCATCACCTCGCAGACGAGCTCCGGCCGCTGCGGGATATCTTCCTCGGTCTCTTTTTCCTGACGATCGGTATGAGCGTCGATTGGTCGATCGTTCTCACCGAGCCGGCAGCGACGGCCGGCGCTGTGGCTATCCTCGTCCTCGTGAAGCTCGCGATCATCTTCGCTCTCGCGCGATTCAGCGGCATTGCAACCAATGCGGCATTGCAGACCGCGCTGGTCCTGGCGCACAGCGGCGAGATCTCCCTGCTCATCCTGACCCAGGCGATCGGTGGCGGCCTGCTGCCCGAAGTTGTGGCGCAAACGGCGCTCGCAGGGACGGCCGTGAGCATTTTCCTGGCTCCGTTCCTCATCCAGTTCAATCGTCGCATCTCGGCCGAGGTCTTGTCGACGCCTCAGCTGGTCGCTGAACCAGACGACATCATCGACGGCTCAGCGGGCGATCTACGCGATCACGTCATCCTGGCGGGGTGCGGCCCTGTCGGACGGCTGGTGGGTACGGTTCTGAAGGCGAGCGGGATACCCTATATCGCGATCGAGCGCGACGTTGACCGGCTTCGGATTGCCCATCGCGAGGGGCATCAGGTCATTTTCGGTGACGCAACACGCCGCGGCGTGCTTGAGGCAGCCAACATCGATACAGCGGCAGTGGTGGTCGCCCTTCTGAACAGCCAGCCAAGGCTGGAGCAGCTGGTACGCCAGGTCCGGCAACTCAATCCGGCGGTGCCAGTCCTTGTCAGCACAAGAGACAATCGAGGTCTGGCATCCATCGCCAAGGCCGGCGCGACCTACATCTTCCCGGAGAACTTGGCTGCGGGCTTGGGGCTGGCCGTGCAGACCTTCGTCGCGCTTGGTGTCTCTCCGGAAGAGGCGCTCGCCCGCGTCCGGGCGATCCGCCTCCGCCTCAATCCGGAGCTTCGGGCTTTGCGCACGATCTGACCCGTCGCCGGTATTTGCTTTGCAAGACGGCGGGGTTCCGCGACGGAGTCATGGTCGATCACCTCTCCATCATGTGAACGAGTTCGTCGACGTCCTCCGATCCCCCTTCAGAGACCAGCGCCGCCATCTTGGCTGCTGCCGCCTGTTCCGCCAGGACGATCTCGTCAGCACCCATCGCCTGCAGGTGATCCACCTCCGCCTCTGAATGGGCACGCGCGATGATGCGCAAGTCCGGGTTCATGCCGCGGGCACGTTTCGCTATGATCGCGGCTTCGAACCCCTCAGGAATCGCGATTAGCAGCGTCGATGCCCCGGTGATGCCGGCCCGCGTGAGGATGGAAGCTTCGGTCGCGTTACCCAGGACCACGCGCAGTCCTTCGGCTTGCGCTGCTTGCACGGCCTCTCTGCTGTTCTCGACTATGCTCAGCGCGTACCCCGAGGCCCCGAGCGTTGCAGCGATGAAGCGGCCTACCCGGCCATAGCCCACGATAACGGCATGCCCAGGTGGCGAGCCCTGCCCCGGCTCTGGCTCTTCTGAAGAACCTTCCGCGGGGCCGGTGTGCCGAAGCGGCCGGATCCCCTGTCTGGTTACGAACGAAAAGAGCAGGGGATTGAGGAAGATTGAGATCATAGCGGCGGCGAGGATCAGGTCCCGTCCTTCTGGAGGCAGGATGCCGGCGCTTACGCCAAGGCCGGCAAGTATGAACGAGAACTCGCCTATCTGAGCCAGGCTCGCCGAAATCATAATTGCGGTTTGGTCCCGATATCCGAACGATCGGACGATGGCATAGGCAGCCGCGGACTTCCCCACCAGAATGATGGCGAGCGTCGCCAGCAACGCCCCCGGCTGCTCGAGGATCACCGCTGGTTCGAACAGCATGCCAGCGGAAACAAAGAACAGGACGGAAAAGGCGTCTCGGAACGGAAGGATCTCCTCGGTCGCAAGCCGGCTGAGCTGGGTCTCGCCCAGGATCATGCCGGCGAAGAAGGCGCCGAGAGCGAACGAGACGTCGAAGACGAACGCGGCGCCGAAGGCGACGCCGAGGGCAATTGCGAGCACTGCCAGGCGGAACAGCTCCCGGGATCCGGTATCAGCCACCCAGTGAAGGAGTGCCGGTATCGCGCGGCGGCCGACGAGGAGCATCAGCGCTATGAACCCTGCTACCTTCAGGAGTGTGGTGGTCACGGCGCTCACGGCCGCAGTGCCCGCATTCGCAGAGGTGCCCGCCAGGATCGCGGCGACGGACGGCAAAAGCACCAGCGCCAGCACCATCACCAGATCCTCGACGACCAACCAGCCGACCGCGAGACGGCCTTGATCGGTCTGTACGAGGTTGTGGACCTGAAGAGCCCGCACCAGCACGACGGTGCTCGCAACGGATAACGCGAGACCGAAAACCAGGGCCTCGCCAGCGCGCCACCCGAGCGCCCAGGCCAGCACGATGCCCAATAGCGTCGCGACAACGATCTGGATCAAGGCACCAGGGATCGCGATCTTCTTCACTGACAGGAGATCCCGCAGCGAGAAGTGCAGGCCGACGCCGAACATCAGGAGAATGACACCGATCTCGGCAAGCTGCGATGCTACTTTCGGGTCCGCCGCGAAGCCGGGCATCGACGGCCCGACGAAGACACCAGCGAGCAGATAGCCCGCGATCGGGGATATCTTGAGCCGATGCGCCAAGGTCCCTGCGATGAAAGCAGCGACAAGGCCGGCGACAATCGTGGCGATCAATGGTGCGTCATGGTGCATGGTCATTCCATCAAAAGCAAAGTCTCGTTCTCTCTCCGGCTCAGCTGGCCTGAGCAGATCACAGCAACGGGCTGAAGAGCCGCGCGGCGTTCTCGGCACACTTGCGCGCGAGATTGCGGCGCTCCCAGTCGCTTGCGCTCAGCGGGACGGATTGTTCCAGCCTTGAGCGCTCGATCTGGCGCAAGATAAGTGTCGCCTCGCGGTCGTAAAGGACTAGGCTGATCTCCGAATTTAGGGCAAATGATCGCATGTCAACGTTGCTCGATCCGACGACGGCGACTGCCTCATCGACGCTCATGTGCTTGGCGTGCAGAAAGCCCGGCTGGAACAGGTGGATCACCGCGCCTGCCGACAGCAGCTCGGAGTAGTAGGACTGCTGGGCGAGGTGCACGAGCGGATGATCGGAGCGGCCGGACAGCAGCAGATGGACTTCGACTCCTCGCAGGATGGCAATCTGCAGGGCTTGCAGCAGCGGCTCGCTGGGGATGAAGTAGGGAGTCGTGATGAGGACGCGCTCCCGGGCCGAATGGATCAGCGCAACGAAGAGCTCGTCGATGCCGCCATGTTCGAGATCGGGGCCGCTCGGTAGAACCTGGGCGAGGCTGGCGCCGGCATCCTCGATGGAGGGATAGAGGTAGCCGTCAGCGAGTTCGATTTCGGTCTCAAGGAACCAGTCGGCCACGAACACGGCCTGCAGTTCCCCAACAACGGGACCTTTAACTCGCGCCATCACTTCGCGGTTCGGCCAGCCCCAACCGTGATCGGCATCAATGATGTTCTGGGAGCCGGTATAGCCGATGCGACCGTCGATCACGGCGATTTTGCGGTGGTTGCGAAGGTCGAAGCGCGTCGTGCGGCCGAGCACCCTGAGCGGTAGGATCTCATCAACCTCCACCTCAGCTGTCCGCAACTCGCGGGCGAGGCGCTCGGCCCAGGCACGCGACCCGATCGCATCGACCAGGACCCTGCACTCCACCGCTCGTGAAGCCGCTCGCTTGAGAGCGGCCATGATCTTCCACCCGGTGTCGTCCGTAGCGAAGATGTAGAAGAGGAGGTGAACGTGGCTGGTGGCGGCATCGATATCCTGAACGAGCCGGTCCACGGTCGCTTCGTAGTCCGTCAGGAACTCGATCGCGTTGCCCGGTAGTGGCGGCATTCGGCCGATGCCGCTCACGAGGGACGCTGTGGAGGCTTGGACGAGCGGCAGATCGACGGGTAGGGCCACCCGATCGATACTGCCGACTGCCCTGCCGATGATCGGCCAGAGTTGCGCCACTCGCTCCCGACGCCAACGAGGGTGGGTCGGACGGCCGATCACGAGGTACAGAACGAGCGCTGCCCAAGGGGCGACGAAGAAAAGAAGAAGCCAGCTCTGCGTTGCCGCCGGCGATCGCCTAAACGGAACAACGATCAAGGCACCGATGCGAATGGCCCAAGGCGCTCCGGCGAGTAACCATTCGAGAGCCGGAGCCACAATCAACACCCTGCACCGGGCGACATAAAAGCCCGGAGGCGGCCGACTAGCCCTGCGCCGGGCCGCTGTCGCACGATGCTCGCTGAATGCGGCCGTCCGCTTGAGCGCAGCGCAGCGTAAGCTGAGGAGAGTGGTGGTGCGCTCTGCACGGTGCGGACTCAGGCGCGTCTGCCGGAATCGCCGGTGAGGAGGCCTGGCTGCGAGCGTCCGAATGCCCAGGTGGCGCTCATCGGCATCAGCTCTCTCATCGTCGCCTCCGGAAAAGCGCCAAGGAGTCTCACGACGGTTATGGAGCCGCCCTGACATAGCTCAGGACCAAGTGCCCGAACGATTGGCATGGGATCCATGCCGGCCCCTTCGGAACCGCAAGCACGAAGCTTCTTGGGGATGAAGGGCCGGAGCAAGGTCGTGATGCGCTGCGCGGGGTCGGGGCGGATGCGATGATCGCGCCAGCTCCAGCTTGGCGCTCCTGCATGATACTGGTTCTTCATGCCAGCGTGACCGCGCCACCGCCGCTTCGACCTTTCGGTCGGGACGGTCTGGCCAGGCAGGAAACGCGCGACAGATCGGGAAGCGTTCACATGGAGAAGCCTCTTGTCATCGTAACCGGCGCCACAGGCAATCTCGGCCGCTCGGTCGCTGCTGCGCTATCGTCGGATTACCGGATCGTCGGCCTCGACCGGCGGGAAGATGCGCTGGCCTTTCCGGTAATGAAGGTGGACCTGGGGTCGGACGAGTCAGTCCGCGACGTCCTCTCGACCATTCGCGCAACCTATGGCGATCGCATCGCGTCGGTCATCCATCTGGCTGCCTACTTCGACTTCACGGGGGAGGAGCACCCGCTTTACCGGTCGGTAAACGTGGAGGGGACTCGCCGGCTGATCCGCGGGTTGCAGGAGTTCGAGGTCGAACAGTTCGTATACTCGAGCACCATGCTCGTGCACGCGCCTTGCTCGCCAGGCGATCGGATCGACGAGAGCTGGCCGATCGCGCCGGGCTGGGCGTATCCGAAGTCGAAAGCGCAGGCCGAGCAGGTGATTCGTGAAGAGCATGGTTCGATCCCGTATGCGATCTTGCGCTTTGCTGGCGTGTATGACGAGGAGACGGCTGTCCCCACCCTCGTCAATCAGATCGCCCGCATCTATGAGCGGGAGTTCGAGAGCTTCTTCTATTCGGGCTCGCCCCTGGTTGGGCAGTCGATGGTGCACCGCGAGGATCTTGTCGAGGCGGTCCGCCTTACGGTCGAACGTCGCGGCGAGCTGCCTCCGCAGACCGAGATCCTGATCGGCGAGCCGGAGTCGCTAGGATATGACGCGCTGCAGGATGAGATTGGATACCTCATCCACGGTATCCAGGACTGGCCGACGCTCCGCGTTCCGAAGCCCATCGCGGCCGTCGGAGTATGGGCACAGGACAAGCTCGAGCCGGTCGTGCCGGATGCGATCGATCAGGGCGAGAAGCCGTTCATCAAACCCTTCATGATCCGCCTCGCCGATGACCATTACGCGCTCGCTATCGGCCGCGCGGAGAAGCTCCTGGGCTGGCGACCGCGCCACCGGTTGAAGGATGAGCTTCCGAAACTGATCGAGGCACTAAAGCGCGACCCCCTTTCCTGGTATCGCAGAAACGGTCTGCAGCCACCCCAGGACCTCGTAGATGCGGCCGCGCTGGGTAGCCATCCCGAGGAAGTCAGGCGCGCAAGCGACGAGCGCTACCGCAAGGAGCATAGCGAGACGCGCTGGGCCCACTTCGTCAACATCATGTTGGGAACCTGGTTGGTCACGCAACCGCCACTGATCGGCGTGGTCGAGCCCATGCTGCGGTGGACGGAGATCGGCTCGGGATTGCTGCTGATTGCGGTCGCAGCGCTGTCACTGAGTTGGCATGCGGGATGGGCGCGCTGGATCTCGGCCGCAATCGGCGCTGTGGTCATGGCGGCTCCCTTTGTGCTGTGGACAGGCAATTCGACCGCCTATCTGTCCGACACGCTGGTCGGAATGTTGATCTTCGGCTTCGCGGTCGGAACGAAGCCCGAGGTCGGACCGTCTGCGCTGGCGCGCGTGAACGGACCCGAAGTTCCTCCCGGGTGGTCGTACAACCCCTCGAGCTGGACCCAGCGCATCCCGATCATCGGCCTCGCACTGGTTGGTCTTTATGTCTCGCGCTACCTCGCGGCTTACCAGCTTGGTTATGTCGAGGACGTCTGGGAGCCGTTCTTCCAGGGCAGAACCGATGACCCGCGGAACGGCACCGAGGAGATCATCACGAGTGACGTCTCCGAGGCATGGCCAGTTTCGGATGCGGCACTCGGGGGCTACACTTATGCCCTGGAGATCCTCACGGGGATCGTCGGTTCGCGTGCGCGCTGGAGAACGATGCCATGGCTCGTCCTTCTGTTCGGACTGATGATCGCTCCGCTCGGCGTGGTCTCGATTTTCTTCATCATCATCCAGCCCATCTGGATCGGGACCTGGAGCACGCTTGCGCTGATCGGTGCCGCGGCGATGCTGATCCAGATACCCTACTCCCTGGACGAGATGGTGGCCGTCGGCCAGTTCCTCCGCCGACGCGCACGAGCGGGGAAGAATGTGCTTCGCGTGTTCCTGTTCGGAGACACCGATGAAGGCGACAGCCGGGATGTGCCTGATGAGTTCGACCGACCGGCCCGCGTGATCATGAAGGATGTGGCGATCGGGGGCGTTAGCCTACCGTGGAACCTGGCAATCGCGGCGGCGCTGGCGGCATCGCTTCTGTTCACGCGGCTCACATTCGGCGCGGAGCCGCCGATCGCTGATTGGGATCATCTTCTCGGATCGCTCGCGTTGACGCTGATCTCGATAGCGGCTGCCGAGGTCGCTCGACCCGTGCGCGTCCTGCTCATCCCCATCGGAGCGGCGCTTTGCGTCACGCCGTTCGTCTTCGGCGCAGGGGCTACGCACGCCGTCTATGATGTGCTGCTGGGCCTGGCATTGATCGGACTGAGCGTCAGGAGAGGGGCGATTGTGGGGCGCTATGGATCGTGGAGCCGGTTGATCGCCTGATCAGCGCACGAAGGCTTCCCGAGTGACACAGGCGGGGGTCCAAGATCTGGCTGTGAGGGGAGCACCTTGATCCGAAGTAGGCGCCATGAGGACGGTGGGCAGCGTTCGTCTTGGTTTCAGGTCCAGTGTGCGGAGCAGGCGCTCAAGGGCTGCGCTTTCAAGTACGAGACGCTGCTCGAGGTAGCAGGAGGATGACCCGCGTTCCAGATCCGAGATCACTTTCGATTACGACGTCGCCGCCGAATTGACGTGCGAACCGCTGAACCTGGCGGAGGCCAAGGCCGGTCCGGCCAAGCGATTGTCGGGTCGTGAAGAAGGGATCGAAGACGCGGCTCAGGACATCCGGTGCAATCCCTTCGCCGGAATCGATGATTTCGATCCGGACGAAGTCGCCGGCGGCCCCTCCGGCGGCGGTGGGGGCACGGCGGAACGTGTTGAAGGCCCGAACGACGAGAGCGCCGCCCTTGGGCATCGCGTCGGCGGCATTCGCAAGGAGATTACACAGGGCAAAGCGGAGGTAGCTCGGCACGACATGAACCCTCCACAGGTCCCGTGCGATCTCCGTGCGAAGATCGACGCCCTCTCCCAGAATGGCACGGGCTCTGTCCTCCAACTCCCGCAGGGCCACGGCCAGCGAAACCTGCTCGCGCGTCATTACCGGACCGACACTGAGTTCCGCTATATCGTCGCTCATAGAGGCGGCATTTCGTATCGCGCGCCTCATTCCGGCCAGCAGCCGCGACAGCTGCTGCGGATCAGCCCCTCGTTCGATCGAGACCAGCCCGGAGGCGATCACCGCCAGCATGTTGTCGAGATCCTGCGCCATGCCGCGCATCACCATGTCCGACTCACCGACGAATGGATCGGGGGTACTGTTCAAGACGACTGCGATGTCCATGACCACTCCTTCGATGGCCGCTGCTTCCGAACTACGGTCGCGCTCTTACGTTGCAGGATATCGCAACCGCTGACGATCTTGGACTGAGCTAGATCAGTGAGAGCATGAGGCGCCAGCTTAGGAATGGCTGTCTCAACCGACCGCGTTGCTGAAAAGCAGAGGCTTTGAAGGTGAGGCCTGAAGTTCTCAGTCCAAATGCTTGGAAGGGGCAGTCTCGCGCCGGTGAGGGCACCTGAGGCCGCCAAGGAAGCGCTCGAGCGGCCTTCACATGAAGACGTTGTGAGAAGGAGTTAGGATTCATGGCCATTCGTGATCTGATCCCCTGGAGCCGTCAGGAGACCCGCGTTCCCGCGCAGGTCAGCGCTGCGGGCGACGTCAGCGACCCGCTATTTTCGTTGCACCGGGAGGTGAATCGACTGTTCGACGACGTTTTCCGCGGCTTCGGCGTGCCCGCGCTCGCCGGCGCCGGCCGTGGCGTGCTCGCTCCAAGTGTTGAGCTTGCCGAGACCGACAAGGAAATCCGCGTGACCGCCGAACTCCCCGGGCTCGACGAGAAGGACGTTGAAGTGATCGTGGAGGAGGGCGTCCTCACGCTGCGCGGCGAGAAGAAGTCGGAGGTCGAGGACAAGGACCGCGGCTACTCCGAGCGCAGCTATGGGCGTTTCGAGCGGCGCATCGGCCTGCCTCGGGACATCGAGCAGGAAAAGACCAGTGCGACGTTCAAGAACGGCGTCCTCACCGTCACGGTGCCGAAGGCCGCAGCGGCGAGCGAGAACGTTCGTCGTATCCCGGTCAACGCGCCTGCGGCATGACGACTGCCCGCCCGTGGGGAGGGCCCTGCGGGCGGGTCACGCCGATCGCGGCGTTCGGGCCGCGGAACTGGGTCAAGTCGCCCAGCTTCTTGCGATGCTCAGAGCAGGAGGCGAGGGTGCTGTCGGGTGGCCAGCGTATAGCCCGACAAGGTGGTCATGACCGATCGGTTACGGATGATGAGCGAGTTCGAGGCGATTGCCGCGAGATCATCGCGGCGCAGTTCCTGCATCGAGCGACTGACATGCGTCTCGGACAGTCCAAGCAGATCGGCCAGGTGACGGCGCTGCAGCGGGAAGTAGGACATCGCGTCGTGGCCAAGCCCAAGCGCCGCTAATCGGTCGACGAGCTCAAGCAGGAAGTAGGCGAGACGTTCCGGGCCGTTCTGCTTGGCGACCAGCGCCATGCGCCGATCGGCGCGGCGCTGATCCTCCATGAGCGCGAAGACCATCGCCTCGGAGAGTTGGCTGTGCTGGTGGAACAGCTCGTCGATATGCCGCCCGGTCAACACGCAGAGCGTCACCGGTGTCAGGCTTTCGACGCCGCTTTCGGAATCGCCCAGCATCAGCTGCTGAAGCCCGATCAGGCTGCCGGGGAGCAGGACGTCAACGATCTGTCGCTGGCCGTTCGGTGTCAGCTTGTAACGATAAGCCCAGCCAGCATAGAGCGTGTAGAGTTGCCCGCCGAAGCGACCGGGCTCGATGATGACGCGCCGGGCGGGAACATCCACCTGGTTGCTCTTGAGCGCTCGCACAAAGCCTAACTCGGGCGCTGTAAATTGCTTGAACAGCGCCAACCGGCGAAGCGCGCAGTCTTCACACGGTATGAATTTCATTCGTGTCCTGACCCCTTCTGCATAGCGAGTGCGCTATAGCAGAGGCAGGCACACATGTCACACAATCGGCGCTCGGCTGAGAGGAGCTCAGGTTGTGATCACTGCGGAGGCCAGGCGGGCCAGACCGGCCGGATCCAGGATCTCCAGGTGACGACCATTCACCTGCACGTAGCTGTGCCGCTGGAGAAGCGTGAACGTCCGCGTGACAGTCTCGCTCGTGAGCCCCAGGTGATCGCCGATATCGGCCCTGGACATGAGCAAATGGAAGTGCCGGCGTCCATCGAGCCTCTGCATGAGGTCGAGCAGGAAGAACGCCAGCCTTTCCATGGCGTTCGATCGGCCCAGGAGAAAGCCCGTGCGAAGGGCAACGCGGTACGTCCGAAGAAACCACGTCGTGATCGTAGCGCGGGTGAAGTGATCAAATTGCGACAGGCCCTCGAGCACGCTTCGGTCGGTCATGATCAGCGACGTCGGGCACAGAGCCTGCGCGAACTGGCTGCGCACCTCGTCGCGCTCGAGAAGAATGAATTCTCCCGGCAGGTAGAAGCCGCCGATCCAGCGCCGGCCGTCCTCCGAGATGATGCTGGTCTGGAGCGCTCCGGAGAGGACCCAGTACAGGCCGTCCGACTCGGGCCGTGCCGGCAATTCCTGCCGGTCCTTCAGAATAATGAGCTTGGAGTTGAAGCCGTTCCCAAGAGGCGGAGGAACGACATTTCTCCCGCGATTCATCGCGCTCGTCTCCCTGCCCATGCCTGACCATCAGCGGCCAGCGTGTCAGTGCACGTAACATATGTCACGGCATAAGGCAATCTCTAAGGCCGTGGAGTCACAGTCCGACCGCTCAGAATCTGAGGTATGTCAGCGCAGGCCGCGGCGAGCCCTGCGATTCTAGGTGCGACCTGGAGTATCTCGATGAGCGCGTTGAGCTGGAAAACGGCCAGGATCGCTAACTCGCCTGTCACGGGCTTCCTGTGCCGCGGGCTGCCGATCCCACATGGGCTGCACAGAACCGGAACAACGATCTCGGACTTCCTGCCGAATGCTCGCGAACGCTCCATGCGTCGAGCCACTTCGGACGGAGGAACAAGGCTTGGTCGGCCTTATTCTCGGCCAGATGGAAACATCGGCGAGAAGTCTCTTGCCAACTTACAGGAGTCGAACAGTGAACGTCGTTCCTAAAGCGGAATGGTCGGAATATCTGAACCGCGCTTCTCGAGCCATGATCGGCCTAAGAGCCGAGATCGAAGTCACATCGCTCGAGCTCGGGGACCAGATCGAGGCGCAATACCTCCCGATTACCGGCATCTTCTACGATCATAAGGATGACCTGGTGGGAGTAACCCTCGAAGGGCTGGATCACATGATTCGGCACCCGCAATCGATCTATGTCGAGGCCTCGCCCGATGGTCTCTCCGCGATCGCCGTGATCGACCGGGACGGGACCAACCACCTCATCAAGCTGAAGCGGCCACTCGCGCTGCCGGGCCCTGACCAATGAGCCTGTACTCTCAACCAACAAAGGGATGATCATGAAACGCAGTCTATTCGCCGCGACCGCAGCCTCGGCACTGATCCTGGTTGCGGGCTGCTCCAAACAGGACAACGAGAACCAGGCCGCCGCGACGAATGCGACGGCGGAGCCGACCACGACGGCGAATGTGACAGCGCCGCCGCCGGTCGATCGCGAAGAACTTCTGCAGGACGCTGTCGCAGCGCTGCAGGAGACCGAGAATGCGCTGGCCGCCCTCGACAAGAAGGACGGCAAGGCGGCGACGGCGGCACTCGAGCGCGCCACCGGCAAGCTGGAAATCGTTCTCGCGCGCAATCCCAATCTTGCGCTTGCGCCCGTCGACGTCAGCGTCGTCACCTACGACGTTCTCGGCTCGGTCGACGCTGTGAACGCCCTGCGCAAGTCCGCCGAAGACGCACTCGAAGATGGGCGCGTACAGGAGGCACGCCACCTGATCGATGGGCTTGCCAGCGAAACCGTTGTGCGGCTCGGCAATCTCCCGCTGGCAACCTACCCCGATGCAATCAAGGCGGCCGCGGTTCTCGTTTCGCAGAACAAGCTGGAGGAAGCGAAGGCGGCACTCGAGGCGGCGCTCAGCACGATCGTCATTCGCGAAGTGATTCACCCGCTGCCACTCGCCCGTGCCAGCGCGGCTATCGAGGAGGCCCGGAAGCTGGCGGCGAACGCAAAGCGCGGTGCCGGCGACGACACGAAGATCCAGCAGTTGCTGACGACGGCGCGTGAACAGCTACGGCTCGGCCAGGCGCTCGGCTATGCAAGCAAGAGCGAAATGAAGGAGCTGCTGAAAAAGGTCGACGAGATCGAGGACGGCACCAAGAACAAAGGCGCGGCGACCAGCATCTTTGACAAGATCCGCGGCCTCTTCAAGAAGGCAGGCGAGTCGAGCCAGCCACCGCAGAAGAAGTGACGCTTCCGCGGGGAGCGCCCTGAGGGATGAGTGCGGATGTTCCGGTTCGACGGAGTCCGCACTTCATCCGCCCCGATCATCGTAGAACGGTCGTTCGGACGTTCATGCCGGGGGACTCGCCCAATGCGATCGAGGCAGAACAAACCCGTGCTCAGCGCATCATCGCACGCGTCCTCAGCCTGCCCGAAGATGATCTTTCGGTGGAGTATTCCCGGCTGCCGACCGTCCTCTGTGGCCGCCATCGAGAACTCGAGAAGGTCTTCCTCCAACGATACGAGAACACGCGAGAGCTGCTTGGCGAGCGGAACGCGCGCCAGGCTTATCGGTGCCTATTTCAGCGAGGAGTATTCCTACCAGTCCGCTGCTTTGTTCAATCCACGCATCGTGATGCACCCCGAGCAGTTCGGCTGTGCCCCCGGGTCTTTGCGATTCATTCTGTCGCTACGCGCAATCGGCGAAGGACACCTCTCCTCGATTGCGTTCCGAACCGGAAGCTGGCGTCCGGGCGGCGACATTGTCCTCGACGCCGCGAGCCGGCTATCGGCGACGCCCCGTATCGAGTTCCCGGAGACGGAGGACGGCGTCGTGCACCTCCATTGCGAAGATAGTCATGACCTGTCCGAAACCGTCCTCTTTCCCATACTGGAGCGGCAGCGCGGCGGTATCGAAGACCTCCGGCTCACCAGGCTGCACCGGGAGGACGGTTCGATGCTGTTCGCCGGGACCTATACGGCCGTCGGGGGTCACGGGATCGCGCAGGAGCTCCTCACGACAAGCAACTTCGTAGATTTCAAGATGCATCGGCTGGAGGGGCCGATCGCCGCCTCGAAGGGAATGGCGCTGTTCCCGCGTCTCATCGAGAGCCGTTATGCGATGCTCGGTCGTCACGACAACGAGAACATCTGGCTCCTGCGTTCCGATGACCTTCATCGGTGGGACGGCGGCGTCAGGATTGTCGATCCCCGATGGACGTGGGAATTCACCCAGCTGGGGAATTGCGGGTCGCCGATAGAGACTGCGCATGGCTGGCTCGTCTTCACGCATGGCGTCGGCGCGATGCGGGAATATTGCATCGGCGCATGCCTGCTCGACCGGTCGGATCCGAGCCGCGTGATCGCCCGCACACGCGAGCCGCTGCTACGACCCTCACCTGAAGAACGGGACGGCTACGTTCCAAACGTGGTCTACAGTTGTGGGGCGCTGCTCAGTGGCAACGAGATACTGCTGCCTTATGGTGTCGCAGACAGCTTCACAGCCTTTTCGACTCTGAGCCTCGATGCCCTCCTGGCAGCAATGGAGTAGCAGCCGGTTCTCTGGAGCCTATCGGCTCGTGCTCGTCCGTGCCCCTCATGCTGGGCGCAAGTGGCGTTCACGGTCCTACGGGCTGCAATTGAGCGGAATCGATCCGCCAGCGCGGCTCGACGACCCCGTCGACATTGTTCGCCCGCCGTATGACGAACCGTCCCTGGAAGCGTTGCCGTGTGCCGTCCACCAAAGTGGCATCCACGGTGACCGGCACGGACTGATATATTGTGCCGGCCGCGCCTTCGCTCGGCCCCAGCTCTCCAATTGCGACGCCTGCCTCTCTGGTGCGTGCGAATCCTTCCTGGAAGGCCGCGAAAGTCTGGCCGCGAGGGCCGTCCGCGCCCCACTGCGACCATGCGGTCTCGTAGTCGTGGGCGTTGATAGCGGCATAATAGCGGCGAACAACGTCTGCAGCTGCCTCAGGGCTCCTGGGATCAGGGCTGCAACTGGCTGGCAGCGGGCGATCGCCACTCGCCAGGAACGCGCAGCCGCGTGCGATTTTATCCTCGATGAGGGCGCAACTGTTTGCCGCATTGCAGGGCGGATGGGTGGCCGGCGAAACGTTGCGGCACAATGCCACCTTCTTCGCGGCGGCCGCAGCACCGATCTCGGCCGAGCATGAGAGCCGCATCGATGGTTCCACCTCTGATTGCGCGCGAGCTGTTGACGGCCTGGCCGGCGAGGGAATTGCTCCAGATTGAGCCCCGCCAACGTCCCTCCTGGCGCCAGCCACGGCGCTCGTCTGGTTGACCAGGTTTCCCCCCTCATCGCTTTTGCCGCAAGCAGTGGCCACCGAAGATGGCTAAAACCAGTGCCATTTTCAGCCGCATGTGCTGCCGTCTCTTGTTCGTTGCCACCCATGAACCAAAGCACCATAACCAACGCACTGGTGTCGATCCTAGCCCAGCTTGGAAGGTCTCGTTCGGGCAGGTGTCGCCCATCTCGATACGACAGCAAGACGCCTGTTTCAGGCTGACATGGATCAGTTATCCCGATGGTGGGCCCTATAGCCTGTGCGGGTGTTCAGCGCGGCGAAGGTCCGCTTCAGCACCCAGGATAGGAGTCGAGGAAGGTGTCGAACGGCCCTCAACCGCGCACGCGTTCCATTGCGCTAGCGCTGATTGCGACGGTGGCCAGCACCTCCGCGACAGGCCAGGATCGGGAGCCTCAGAGCCCTGCGGCAGAGACGCTGAACCGAGCGGGCAAGATCGTCGCCCAGCCTGCGCACGATGTGGGTGTCGCCAAGACTGAAATCCCGCCGTTGCTCCTCAAGGCTGCGGATGACCCTTACGGCATCGAGGGGCTTGGCAATTGCACCGCCCTGACTGCAGCCATCCGGGAGCTGAATGACGTCCTCGGTCCCGACTTCACGACCGCGCGCCAACGCCGAGAAAACCGGGCCGGAAAGATCGCGGAGGCTGGTGGTCGGTCAGTCGTCAACGCCTTGATCCCCTTCCGGGGCATCGTGCGCGAGATTACCGGCGCGGCACCAGCGCAGCGCCGCCTGAACGCCGCCATCGATGCCGGCTATGCAAGGCGCGGCTTTCTCAGGGGGGTGCATCACGCCCGCCGCTGCCGCACCGACTTCTAGGTGAAGGAGCCCGTCGTGCAGGTTGTCCGCATGGAGACGAAGGTCGTGAGGAAGCCCTGGGGTCGACGAGTGCTCGGACCAGGGTTCGATACGGTTTCCGATGGTGAAGAGCCCATCGGCGAGATCTGGTTCCAGGCTCCGGCGAACAGCGGTATCGTGGACCCCGCGATCCTGGTGAAGCGCTTGTTCACAAGCGAGCGACTGTCGGTCCAGGTGCATCCTGATGACGAGATTGCGCGCGCGCATGGCCTGCCGCGGGGCAAAAGCGAGGCGTGGCACATCCTGGAGGCCGAACCGTTCGCGAGCATCGCCATGGGGCTTGTCGAACCGGTGACCAGGGAGGACCTGCGCGCTGCTGCAGAAGACGGCTCCATTGTCTCCCTGCTAGACTGGAAGAGGGTCAAGGCTGGCGACTTCTGGTACGCGCCTGCCGGCACGATCCACGCTATCGGCGCCGGTCTCAGCCTGCTCGAGATCCAGCAAAATGTCGACGTAACCTATCGCCTCTATGACTATGGTAGCGGACGGCAGCTGCATCTGGACGAGGCAATCGAGGCAGCGAGCCCGGTTCCCTATGTCGCGCCGTTTCTCCCGTTCGATGTCGCACCAGGCAGGCGCGTTCTCGCCGCCGACGGGCCTTTCGTTGTGGAGCGCTGGTCCTTTGCATGTTCGGGCGTTCTGTCGCCGCGCCAAGGTGAGCCAGTCTGGCTGATCCCGCTGCGAGCCGAGGCCTTGGTGGGATCGCAGCCGATCGGGCACGGCGGCGTCTGGATCGTCACCGAGCAGGTAGACGTCAGCTTGCCCGGCTCGTGCGAGCTGCTCGTCGCTTATTCCGGCGGCAACGTGCACGAGCAGCTGATCGCCTGATCGCTGAGGTCGGCTCGAGCGGCGGTGCAGCATCCGCTTGTCGGATAGGTTGTGTGCGCGGCGTACACTCTGCCCGTGGAGAGACCGTCGTCGCTCGCCAACCCGTCAGCCGGTCCCGCAGGATTACCTCGCAAGGTGAGCTAGATCAGTGTTGGGGAGCAAGCGCGAGCCTAGCGGAGCGAGTGATCTCGGTCGCGTCGGCCCATCGAACGGAAGAGCTCTCATATGCGTGCACGCCCGCTCCGCAGTGCCATTGTCGCCACGTTGCTTCTTGCGGGCGCGGATGCCGCGATAGCGCAGACCTCGACCGGCTCGCCCTCCGGCGACAGCGATCGCACACGCCCGCATGACCAGTACAACGTGCCGCCGCCCCCAGGCTACAAACCGCCCACGGGTCGCTTCGTGCAAGCCGACCGGGAGCGTGAGGAGGATGATCGCTACAGCCGCGCGGCCGAGCGCTGGGCAGCGGCAAACTGTGTTGCTGACCGTCGCAGCAACGTCGCCGCTGGCGCGGTCACTCGAGCATCGCCCGACTGGTCATCTCCGTGCCGTAGCACATTGGGAAGCGGCTCCTTGGAAGGCGGCCATGACCGGCCAGCAGGTCTCTAAAGTGAAGTTGTCGACTCAACCCTTTGGAGACGGACCGACCATGACCAAGCGCAGTTCTACCCCCGCCGACGCCGTGCTGGTAGCCAGCGATATGTCGAAGCACCGGCAAGAGGTATTGATTGAACGCCTCGAAGGCGGCCGCCGCCGGCGCATGACGATCATGGCCACCAAGGCTGACTACGATCGCCTCGCCGACGAGCTCAGCAGCATAGGGCGCTCGAGACGTTCACGAAGGGTGCCGACGAGGACAGCCAGGCCGATCAGGCCGGAGTGCCTGACGGCGCTGCCGAGAAGTCTGCACCCTCCAGCATGGCCGGCGCGGATGCACCGCAGGGCGCAGCGGACGAAAAGACGGCGGACTGAGCCAGCCACCCAGACCGGGCGCGACGCAATCTCGCGCCCGGTCTTCCACGAAAGGCACGCGACCCATGAAAATCCTGAAGGCATTCCGTAACCTAGACCGTCATGGCCAGCACCGCGCCCCTGAAGTGATCGAGGAGGAGGCCCGCCAGCTCGCGTCGCACCTGAAGCGCTTTCGCGACGATCT
Source organism: Sphingobium sp. IP1 (assembly GCF_002708645.1). Lineage (NCBI taxonomy): Bacteria > Pseudomonadati > Pseudomonadota > Alphaproteobacteria > Sphingomonadales > Sphingobiaceae > Sphingobium > Sphingobium sp. IP1. Next base: position 18,371 of record NZ_NOIW01000010.1, on the reverse strand, counting down.
CGTGCGACTCGAGGCGACCGTCTCGCAGACGAAGGGCAAGAAGCGCATCCATGTCAGCCTGCGCCTTCAACTGCCCTCAGGGGTGATCGCGGCGCAGGAAGAGGGATTCGAGGTCGAGCCTGTGCTGCGCAAAGCCTTTGCCGACCTGCGCCACAGGCTCGACCGGCATGTGGCGCGCATCAGGCATGAACCGGACTGGAAGCGCCCGGCCCGCCGCCGCCGCATCGGCGCGCTTCTGCCCCCGGCACGCGATGCGGCCGAGTCGAACCGGCGGGCGATGTATTTCGACCTGATCGAGGATCATCTGGACCGGGTCCATGACGCCGTCCGGCGCGAACTGACCTATCTCGAAGCCGGCGGATCGGTGCCGCCGGGCAGGCTCGGGGTCGACGACCTGGTCGATGCGATGGTTCTGAAGGGGCTCGAACGGTTCGAGACGCGGCCGACGGAATTCTCGGTCGGCGATTGGCTCTTGCGGCTGGCCCACGAGACCATTGAGGAGGAGGGACGTGCGGCCCGCCGGGCCCTGCCCGAGGACGCCGCCTCGCTCGACGCCGAGCCAGAGAAGCCCGCAGAGGATCCGACCGAAACCGATCAGGAATTGTCCGAATTCCACCAGCCCGACGACGTGTTGCGGCTCGAGGATCTCGTCGCGGACGACAGCGTGACCGATCCCGAGAGAGAAGCTGAGCGGCATGAACTGGCGCAGTCGCTGCATCGCGCGATGGCCCAGCTTCCGGCGCTCTGGCGCCGCGTGCTGGAGCGGATCCACCTTGCCGACAGCACGCCGGCCGAGGCCGCCGCGGCGCTCGGCCTGGATCCGGCCGAGGTCGACCGGATCGCCCTGTCCGCGGCCGCCTTTCTTCGCGCGAAACTGATCGAGGCCGGGTTCGCGGGCGAAACCGCGAACCTGGAACAGGAAATCGCCCGCACGGCGCGCCTGCCCCAACCGATCCTCGAACGGCAGCGGATCGTCATTGCGATGCACGGCGAGGCGGCTATCCTGTCGCATGCCGAAAGCTCACCCGATCATCCAGGAGGACGCATCGAATGAACATCAACTCGCTCAACCCGGCCCGGGACATCGAAGACATGCTCTGCACGCTGACGCGCAACTGGTGGCTGTTCATCCTGCGCGGCGTGCTGGCGCTGATCATCGCCGCGCTTGCGTTCCTGATGCCGGCTGAATCGCTCCTGGCTCTGACGCTGGTATTCGGCACCTTTTCCTTCGCCGATGGCGTGTTAGGCCTGATCTCCGCCATTCGCAACATCCGGAAGGGCCGGCGGTGGGGTTGGCTCATGGTGAGCGGCCTGCTCGGCATCGCCACGGGAATCGTCATCGTGATCTCGCCCTTCGTTGCCACACTTGTCCTAGCGACGTACCTTTGGGCCAGTATTGCCTTCTGGTCCGTGTTCTCGGGTGCCCTCGAGATCGCGGCAGCGATCCGCCTGCGAAAGGAAATCAACGGCGAAATCTGGCTGATCCTGAGCGGCGTTCTCTCGGTCGTTCTCGGTGTCGTCGTGACCTGGATGCTGCTGACGCGCCCGGTCGAAAGCTTCCTCGCGCTCGGCTGGCTGATCGGCTTCTACGCCGCGGTCTTCGGGGTGATGATGATCCTCCTCGGGCTACGGCTTCGCAAGGCGGATCGTTCGGACGGTGCGGCCTTCGATGACGCTCCCCCATCGGCAAAGGCGTGAGGTGCCCTGTGGTGGATGACGGGCGACTTGCCGGCGAGGAGCACGATTTCACCCGATGGGACGAAACGATCTTCGACCGTTGCCTGAGCACCGGCTTCAATCCGTTCGGCAGCGGTCCGACGCCAATCTTCCTGCGGCACCGGGACGCAGAGGCGCCGGACGCCGATGCAAAGCCGTGCATGCCACCTGACACCAAAATGCGAGGTGCTGATGTCGAACCGCCTGCCTGACTTGGCATTTGCTGCTGCGGCCGCTGCTTTGGGCATCGGCATCGTTTTCGTTTTTCGTTCGATGTATCTTGCCGAAGACATACTGCCTTTCGCGCAGGAGATGACGCTCATCTTCCTCGGCGCTGTCGTGACGATCATTCTGACCGCGGCGCTTCTCAATCGCCAGACCGATCTCGAGCTTCGCAAGGAAGGAAGGGTCATCATCCTCCAGCAGCAATGCGACATTTACATGGCCTGTATCGAGAAGGTCGCAGAGATCGTGGAAACCGCAAGGCACGATGCGAAGCTGATCGATGAACTGCGTGTTCTCAGCCACAAGCTGGCTGTGGTCGCGAGTGCAGGGGTCGTGTCCAGCTTCGAGCAGGTACTGGAGAGCTTGCAGTCCGGTTTTGCTGACGGCTCGCTCTCGGACGGGGACGGAGAGGGCGTGATGGATGCCGTCGCCGATCTCACGATAGCGATGCGGTCGGACGTCCTGCACGCTGCTGCCTTTCCTTCGCAGAACACCGAACGCGCCGTTCGCCTGAATTCGAGACGAATGGAAAAACTCGACGATCTCGAACGTCACCTTCTCGTATCCACCGACACCCGGGAGAACTGATATGCGCGGCCATAATCGCCAACCATTCCCGCCGAAAATTCCCGGAACCGATCGGCCATCTTGGGACGTGCCGACGGCAATCATCTACCGTCCTGCCCGTTCCGCGATGACATCGGCGCCTCGGCCCAACTACTGGGTCCTCGAGTTCGAGCCGTCCCGGCCGCCGCAGATCGAGCCGCTGATGGGATACACGTCCAGGCGATCCCTATCGTCCGATCCGGCTGAAGTTTCCAGATCGCGACAGCGCCGTGGACTTCGCAGAGCGGCGGGACTGGCATTATGTCGTGCGCGAGGACGCTGGGGGAGCCCGGATGGCGAACCCTTGGGCGGGTGAGACGCGCCACCGGCTGCACAGGGGCGTCGATGCCCTGGGAGCCTTCCGGGTCCCGTTCCGCCCCGATCGCCGCCTCTCAAGAGGCGTCCAGCATGAGAGCACGGCCGACCCGTCTACCAGCGACAGGGAGAGTTTCGATCCGGTCCTCGAAGCCTCGCTCGAATCCTTCCCCGCCTCTGATCCTCCGGCGTGGACGGGTGTGACAATTGCAAGAAAGACGACGTGATGACGGCCAGCTGCATGCGCTCGGGGAAATGAGATGTTTCCATGGGCCGATACCGTTGCTCGCAGATACCCCCCCGTGGCCGTCTGGTCAGTCGCGGGATCAGCCTTCTCGCTTTCCTCTACCAGAGCGGCCTGCCGCCGCGTGCGCTCAACCGGTTCCCGTTCGACTTCGCGCTGGTGCCGTCGCGCGTCTTCGGTCAGCTCCGTCTCATCGCCCCGTCCGATTGGACGCCGTTCCTGATAAACATCTTCCTGCACGCGGGATGGCTTCATCTCATCCTCAACATGTGGACGCTCTGGATCTTGGGCCCAGCGGTCGAAGACCGGCTAGGGCCGGTGCGGTTCGCACTGTTCTATCTGTTCTGCGGCCTGGCCGCTGGGCTGGCGCATGCCCTCGCCAACCCCGACTCGGTCGTGCCTGCCCTCGGAGCATCAGGCGCGATCGCGGGAGTGATCGGGTGCTATGCGCGGATGTTTCCGGCGGCGCGGCTGGTCGTGATCGTGCCGATCCTGGTCATCCCGTTGTTCTTTGAGATCAGCGCGCTGGCGTTCGCGATGATCTGGTTCGTCATGCAGCTCATCCCCGGTCTGATGTCGCTCGGAGATACGGCCACCGGCGGGGTTGCCTGGTGGGCGCATATCGGCGGCTTCGTCTCAGGATGGCTCGCTAGCTGTCTGGTTGCGACACATCATTGGGACATGGTAAGTAGCGCTATCGCGGATCACGCGTGGCGCTTTGCCGCTCTTGCTGATGAGGTTTCGTGATGGTGCAGATACATCCCCAGGCCCGAACCACGCCTGTTGTGCGGGCGGAAATCGCTCGTTCTGGCGAGCCCGCCAGGGTTCTCGCAAAGCGCTATGGCATCAGCGACGAAACCGTCCGCAAGTGGCGCAGACGTGGCGAGCAGGCGGTCCAGGATTGCTCAAGCCGGCCTAAGCGCCTGGCTTGGTGCATGACCGAGGAAGAGCGCGCCATCATCTGCGCTGTGCGCAGGTCGACTGGCTTCGCCCTGGATGATCTCACCTTCGTGCTCCGGCACTTCCTGCCACACCTCAATCGCGACAGCATCTATCGAGTGCTTAAGGCCGAGGGTCTCAACCGCCGCCCACCCAAACCCACGACGCAGCCGCGCAAAGGGCAAGGCCGCTTCAAGGACTATGATCTGGGCTTCGTCCACATCGACGTAAAACATCTGCCCAAGCTGCGCACCGCGGACGGTGAGATCCGCAAGCGCTTCCTCTATGTGACCATCGATCGTTGCTCACGGTTCGTCCATCTCAACGTCTATGACGCCGAGAATGCCGCCAACGCTATCACCTTTCTTAATGCCGACAGGAAGGCATTCCCTTTCCGCATCACCCATGTCCTGACCGACCGGGGATCCTGCTTCACCGCCGACGATTTTGAACGCACTTGCGCCAAGATCAAGGTCAGTCATCGCAAGACAAGACCCTATACACCCCAGACCAATGGCATGGTCGAGCGCTTCAACGGCCGCATCGCCAGCGAGGTGCTGGGCATCAACGTCGCCGGCCACGCGGATCTCGAAATCCTGCTGGCCGGCTTCAACCGCGCCTACAATCGACGACGACAGCGCGTGCTCCAAGGCAACTCACCACGCTAGAAGGTGGAGGAACAGATCGCGCAGGCACCCGCGCTCGCCAATCCTCTTTACAAGCCCACGGCGCCAGACGATCTTATGGCCAAAGTCGACGACGTCCTATATTATGCCAATGATGTGTCGCAACCAGACAGCTAGGAACGCCAGCCCGGATTGCCCGCCCGGATACGTGATCAAGCCAGCGCCCGAACCCTTCTATCTGCCGCCGGTCCACCCGCACGTCGTTTATGTTGCGCCACCCTGGTATGATCCCTGGGTCTGGTATGGCGGGCACTGGATCTACAGGCCCTATCCGTATCATCGCTTCTGGTACGAACACCATCGGCGACGCCCTCAGTCGTGACGCTCGATTCGGACGTCTTCGGCCCGCCGGATCCGCTTTGGCACGGCTTTGCTACTCCGGATCATATGGCTGAAAGCCTGGTCCGGGAAGCGGCCGGCATCATCGCGGATGCGGTGCACGCGAGAGGAGCCGCGCTCGTCGCGTTCCCCGGCGGGCGATCGCCCGTCCGCGCGTTTGAGTTCCTCGGGCCACGCAGCAGCGGATGGTCCGGGGTCACCATCATTCCCACCGACGATCGCTTGGTGCCGCCGGGCGACCCACTCTCCAATTTTGGTTTGCTGGAGAGGTTCTTCGCGGGTGGGGAGGCGCAGTTGCTTCCTATCGCGAGGCCGCCATTCGACGATCCCGCAGCGGTCGCGGACGCCTCCGAACTGAGGCTTTCGGATCTCCCCTGGCCGCTCGACCTTGTCTGGCTGGGGTTCGGCCTGGACGGGCATGTCGGCTCGCTCCTGCCAGGGCCAGATCTGGACAACGCGCTGCGTGTCCCTGACTGGCGGCGCATCGCCGGCATCAGGCCCGAACCGCTGCCGGCCGAGGCACCCGTGCCAAGAGTGACATTGACCCTGAGCGCGATCCTCGGTGCCAAGCGACTGCTCATTTCCGGCAGCGGTCGAGACAAGCTTGAGGTGATCAAGCGAGCGCTCGACGAGGGCGAAGAGTCGCAGATGCCGCTCGGCATCGTCATGGCGCGCGCGCGTTGCCGGCCAGACCTCTTCTGGAGCCGCTAAGGGTTCGCTCGAGGTCCGGCGCGTCTGTAGCCCGCGGCTCTTCAGGGGCGAAAGGGCGCATATCCGGACGGCAGCCACGGACGTGCGCGGCGCGGGGCACGCCAAGGTCGAATTAACGCGGGCGTCCGTGGACTTCGGAGCCCCAGAAGCACCTCGACGCCGGCTTCGCGCAAGAACTGACAAAGATCAGCGTTTCAGCGGGTCGGCCTGCTAGCTTGCGCCCGTCTTGGTGCTCGAACGGCTCGCCGAGGATTGCCGGGCGGCTGCTCGAGCTGATTGACAGGAGATCCTGGATGCGAAGCTTCGTTCTCGTTCCAGCGTTGTTGCTTGCAGTCGTCTGCGACACGCACAGCCAGCGCCGCTCAACGCGCAGGGCGCAGGTCAGCGCCAAGAGTCCCCACGCGGCGCTCCCGCGAGCTTCGCGGACCTGGCGGCACGTCTCTCCCCGGCTGTCGTGAATATCTCGACGACCTCGCGCATCAAGGCCCGCAAGATGCCGAACATTCCGGGGGACTTCCCTTTCGGCGAGCTATTCCCCTTCCCGGGACTGGGCGGACCACCCATGCCGCGCAATGCGACGTCGCTCGGGTCGGGCTTTCTCATCTCGGCGGACGGCTATGTGGTGACCAACAACCATGTCGTTGCCGGTCGCGGCGCAGGCGTACAGGTCCAGGCAATCAAGGTCACGCTGACAGGAGGGCAGGAGTTTCCAGCGCGCGTGGTCGGCCGGGACGAGGCCTCCGACATCGCCGTCCCGAAGATCGAGACCAAGAACCTGCCGTTCGTCCGGTTCGGCGACTCATCCAGTGCGCGCACCGGTGACTGGGTTCTCGCGATCGGAAATCCCTACGGGCTGGGAGGGACTGTGACCGCGGGCATCGTGTCCGCCCTGCATCGCGACCTGCGAGCCGGACCCTATGACAGCTTCATTCAGACGGATGCCTCGATCAACTCGGGAAATTCCGGCGGTCCGCTCTTTGACATGCAGGGCAATGTCATCGGTATCAACTCGGCCATCATCTCGCCAACGGGCGGCAATGTCGGCCTTGGCTTCGCCATACCTGCGGAGATCGCCAAGCCGGTCGTGGAGACTTTGAGAACCGGTGGCCGCGTTCAGCGTGGTTACCTCGGGCTCCTTCTGCAGCCTGTTACCGAGGATGTCGCCGCAGCGCTTGGCCTGCAGAAAAACCACGGTGAGATCGTCGCGGAGGTGCAGCCGAATCTCCCGGCGGCGCGTGCGGGCCTCCAGCAGGGCGATATCATCCTGCGCGTGAACGGAACCGAGATCACCCCGGATAGCTCTCTCGCCCGCCTGGTTGCCGCCGCGCCGGGCGGGTCCCGGGTGACGCTCGAGGTGCCCCGTCAGGGCGCACGGAAGACGCTGACGGCAGTCGTCGCTGAACGGCCGGCCGCGGCGAAGCTTGATGGGCAGGATGAGGAGTTCGACCTCGACGACGATGGCAGCGGGCAGCCGAGCGCATCGGCCGGGCTCGGCTTGTCTGTCAGGCCCCTTAACCCCGCCTTGGCCGACGAGCTCCGGGTCGATCCAGCAACGCAGGGCCTCGTCATCGTCGGGATCGCCCCCTCCAGCGACGCCGCGGCCAAAAGACTCAGCGAAGGAGACATCATCCTCTCGATCAACCAGCAACCCGTGCGCAGCGCGCAAGATGCCTTGGGCTTGATTGCGGCCGCGCGGAAGGCGGGGCGCAAGCAAGTGTTGCTGCTGGTCAAGCGCGGCTCGGCGCCGGCGCGGTTAGTCGGCATCGAGTTGACGGGGCGCTCCTGATCGTGAGGCGGGCAGGAGAACAGGTTCCCGGCACTTCTTTGCGCCTTGAGTGTTGGACCATGCGGCCGACGGTCCCTCCGCTTCAACGCGGAAGTGACCTGCCGATCGATCCGCCGACGGAATGTCAGCGCGCGATGCCTCCGCTCGCTCCGCACTTTCGCCGGTCTGGTTCGTGGAACAGGAGGAAATGGGATGAATCTTGAAAAGTATACGGATCGCGCAAAGGGATTTCTCCAGGCTGCGCAGACCGTCGCAATTCGGCTCAACCACCAGCGGATCACACCGGAGCATATCCTCAAGGCCCTGCTCGAGGACGAGCAGGGCATGGCATCGGGCCTGATCCGCGCTGCCGGCGGCAATCCGGACTTGGCGACCAGCGAAGTCGATACGGCCCTCTCCAAGCTTCCATCGGTCACGGGAAGCGGAGCGTCCCAGCCGCCGGGGCTAGACAATGATGCCGTCCGCCTTCTCGATCAGGCGGAGCAGATCGCTCAGAAGGCGGGGGACAGCTATGTCACGGTCGAGCGGCTGCTTCTGGCACTCACCCTCGCTTCCAACGCGGCGGCCGGCAAGGCGCTCGCTCGCGCGGGCCTGACTGCTGAGGCACTCAACACGGCGATCAATCAGCTGCGCGGTGGGCGCAGCGCGGATACTGCGAGCGCGGAGGACCGCTACGACGCGCTGAAGAAGTTCGCTCGGGACCTCACGCAGGCCGCCAAGGACGGCAAGCTCGATCCGGTGATCGGCCGCGACGAGGAGATCCGCCGCACGGTCCAGATCCTCGCACGCCGCACCAAGAACAATCCCGTGCTGATCGGCGATCCGGGTGTCGGCAAGACGGCCATCGTCGAGGGGCTGGCGCTCCGAATCGCCAACGGCGACGTTCCCGACACGCTCAAGGACCGGAAGCTGATGTCGCTCGACATGGGCAGCCTTATCGCCGGCGCGAAATATCGCGGTGAGTTCGAGGAGCGGCTGAAGGGCGTCCTCGATGAGGTCAAGGCAGGCGAGGGCGACATCATCCTCTTCATCGACGAGATGCATACGCTGATCGGGGCGGGCAAGACCGAGGGCGCGATGGATGCCGGCAACCTGCTGAAGCCGGCGCTTGCCCGCGGTGAGCTCCACTGCATCGGCGCGACCACGCTCGACGAGTACCGGAAATATGTCGAGAAGGACGCAGCGCTGCAGCGGCGCTTCCAGCCGGTCTTCGTCGGCGAGCCGACGGTCGAAGACACGATCTCGATCCTGCGCGGGCTCAAGGAAAAATATGAACTGCACCACGGGGTGCGCATCACCGACGGCGCCATTGTCGCGGCCGCCACGCTTTCCAACCGCTATATCACCGACCGCTTCCTTCCGGACAAGGCGATTGACCTGATGGACGAGGCGGCAAGCCGGATCCGAATGGAAGTCGAATCGAAGCCGGAGGAGATCGAAACCCTCGATCGACGCATCATCCAACTGAAGATCGAGCGAGAGGCGCTCAGGAAAGAGTCGGATGCAGCGTCCAAGGACCGTCTGACGCACCTCGAGCACGATCTTGCGCAGCTGGAGCAGGAATCGGCGGAGCTCACCCAGCGGTGGCAGGCTGAGCGGGAGAAGATCCAGGCCGAAGCCAAGCTCAAGGAGCAGCTCGATCAAGCCCGCCTCGAGCTCGACCAAGCGCAACGCAGCGGCGACCTGGCCAAGGCCGGCGAGCTCGCCTACGGTCGCATCCCGCAGCTCGAGAAGCAGCTCGCCGATGCCCAGCAGGCGAGCCAGGGAGCCATGCTGCGCGAGGAGGTGACCGCCCAGGACATCGCATCAGTCGTGTCGCGCTGGACCGGCATCCCGGTCGACAAGATGCTCGAGGGCGAGCGCGAGAAGCTGATCCACATGGAGGAAGCGCTTGGCAAGCGCGTCATCGGCCAGAAGCAGGCTGTCGCAGCGGTCAGTCGGGCCATTCGCCGGGCCCGAGCCGGGCTGCAGGATCCCGATCGCCCGATGGGCTCCTTCCTGTTCCTCGGTCCGACCGGCGTCGGCAAGACCGAGCTGACCAAGGCGCTCGCCGGCTTCCTGTTCGACGACGACGCGGCGATGGTCCGTATCGATATGTCGGAGTTCATGGAGAAGCACTCCGTCTCCCGGTTGATCGGGGCGCCACCGGGCTATGTCGGATATGAGGAGGGCGGCGTTCTAACCGAGGCGGTCCGGCGGCGGCCCTATCAGGTTATCCTGTTCGACGAGGTCGAGAAGGCGCACAACGATGTCTTCAACGTGCTCCTGCAGGTGCTCGACGATGGCCGCCTGACTGACGGGCAGGGCCGCACGGTCGACTTCAAGAATACCTTGATCATCCTGACCTCCAATCTCGGCAGCCAGTTCCTCTCGAACCTGGCTGAAGGACAGACTGTCGAAAGCGTCGAGCCACAGGTAATGGAGGTGGTCCGCGCCCATTTCCGGCCGGAGTTCCTGAACCGACTCGACGAGATCATCCTGTTCCATCGCCTCGGCCAGGCCGACATGGGGCCGATCGTCGATATCCAGGTCACGCGTGTCCAGAACCTGCTCAAGGACCGCAAGATCCGTCTCGACCTCACCGATCGCGCACGGGCGTGGCTTGGCCGCGTCGGCTACGATCCGGTCTATGGCGCTCGCCCGCTGAAGCGTGCGATCCAGAGATATCTTCAGGATCCTCTGGCAGACCTCCTGCTGCGGGGCGAGGTGCCGGATGGCTCGACCGTCACGATCGACGAGGGCGACAGCGAACTGGTGTTCAAGACGCGCGCGGAACAGCCTGCTGAAGCCGAGGCGGCATGAGTTGGTCCATCGCGGCAGCGAATGTCTGCCGCGATGACCGAAGAAATTGGAGAAATGATCGATGCCCGAGAAGATCCGGGTCGTCTGTCCGCATTGCGATGCGACCAACGCGGTGCCCACGGATCGTCAGCAGCTCACGGCCAAGTGCGGGCGGTGCCACGCCGTCCGCGACGTGCAGGAGACGAAGAGCATCCTTCATGCTCTCACCCTGTGGCTTGAGGCATGATCTCGCCATGGGACCCGCCGCGAAGTTGCATGCCGATGGCGCAAGCTTCGGATCGAGAACCAGGCGCGGTGTTTATGACAACAAGATTGGTCATCTCATCTTCGACCATACGCAACGGCAGACGATGAGGGACCGACACAGGGACTGAACAGAAATGGCCGATCCGTACCAGACCTTGAACGTGCCGCGCGATGCGGACGAGGCGGCGATCAAGAAGGCTTATCGAAAGCTCGCCAAGGAATATCATCCGGACCGCAACGCGGATAAGCCGGGAGCGGCGGAGCGCTTCTCCGCGATTACGGCCGCCTATGACCTGCTCACCGACAAGGAGAAGCGCGCGCGCTACGATCGCGGCGAGATCGATGAGGATGGCAATCCGAAGGCACCCTACGGCTTCTCCGATTTCAACGGCGCCGGTCCTTTTGCGCGCCGCGGCGGCTTCCGCGCCGGGGCCGATGGAGGCACGACGACCTTCGAGTTCACCGGGGACGAAGCCGATTTCGCCAGCATCTTCGGCGACATGTTTGGCCGAGCAGAGGCCGCTGGAGGCGGCCGTCGACGGTCTTACCGTCCCCGGGGAGCGGACGTCGCCTACCGCCTGAACATTAGCTTCGAAGATGCAGCGGCGCTGCGTCCGCAGCACATCGAGCTCGGAAGGGGAAAGGCAGTCGACCTGAAGCTGCCCGCCGGCTTTGAGTCCGGGACTCAGGTGCGCCTGCGCGGTCAGGGGGAGGAGGGCCCCGGCGGAGCCGGTGATGCAATCGTGATTCTCGAGATCGAGCCACACCGCTTCTTCACAAGGGAAGGAGACGATGTGCGAGTGGAGTTGCCGGTGCGCTGGGATGAAGCCGTGCTCGGCGCCAAGGTGCGGGTACCGACCGTTGATGGCCCGGTGCTGCTGACCGTCCCCAAAGGCTCGAGTTCGGGGCGCACGCTACGGATCAAGGGCAAGGGCTTTCATCGCGCGGACGGCAGCCGTGGCAACCAGCTGGTACGCCTGATGGTCCACTTGCCGTCCGGCGACGCCGAGCTCGAGGAGCTCGCACGCACCTGGGCAAAGCACCACGACGAGAACCCGCGCGCTTCGATGGGAGTGTAAGGGCGCGCGGTGCCGGGAGCTCCTGCGAGTGGCGACCCTGAAGCGGTGGCGCGGAAGGGTCAGTCAGTTGACGGCGGCGGCGCGGTCCAGTCCGCGATCTCCATAGCGTGGGCCTCAACCCAGCGATCAAGCTCACGCACGACACTGCTGAGCGAGAAGCCCAGCGGTGTGAGCGAATATTCCACGCGCGGCGGGACTTCCGGATAGCTCCGGCGCGCTACCAGGCCATGCGGTACGTGCGCTCGCTGAGCGCGTGGATGACGAGCAGCGTCCACTTCTCCGCAAGGATGCCCAGTACCTTTCTCGCCGGACAGTCGGCCAGGAAGACGTCACATTGCAGGTCTCGAAACGGCTCAACTTTCTCCATTACTTACCCGTAGGTGTGTACTTCCTGTAGGAGAGCTAGCGATACATCTCAGGCCTCGCAAGGCGGCTGCAACCGCAATAAAGCCCCCTGCGGTGCAGGCGCCCGGTTACTATCGAGTGACGCTCGGTGACTATAAGATCACCGTCCTCCCCGACGGTACCACACCGGATCCGTTCGGAGACCTGATCCATGGCGCCCCAGGGAAAGTCTGGCGGATGCATTCCGCAAAGCCGGCGAGTCGCTTGATCGAGAGACGTCGATCAACAGCTTCCTGATTGACACCGGTGAGCGTCGCATCCTGATCGAGGCAGGGGCGGGGCGCCTCTTTGGTGACTGCTGCGGTCGTCTTCCGGCATCGCTAATGGCGGCTGGCTAATCGGCGACATCATCCATGCAGCCGAGGTACAGCTACCCAGGCCCGACATTACGGTCGACTACGATGCCGACGAGGCTTTGGCGGCGAAGACGAGAGCGGCCGCGCTCGCGGAGCTCGCCAGGACGCACGAGCCGGCCGCCGCGCCCCACATCTCCTTCCCTGGGCTGGGGCATATCGTTCGGAGCGGCACCGGTTATGTCTGGATGGCGATTCCATATTCTGCTGAAGTTCGACCGGTCGGAGAATAGGGGAGCCTAAGCGTTCCTGCCGTGACCCCCTGGCTTTTCGATGCCAAGGTCGGGGCGGGGGTTGAACGTCGTGCAGCCCGCTCGATTGCCCGGATAAGCTGACCCCCGCTTGCAATGGGTACGCCGCTCTGTCGAGGGCCAAGCTAGCACTGCTGGTAGCACCACTGATCTAGGTCAGGACTCACCGGCCCGATACTCTCCATCGTCGGCATTCGATATCTCATGGAGGCTGGCATGGCGAAAGCAATCGGCATCGATCTCGGCACCACCAATTCCTGCGTCGCCGTGATGGAGGGCAAGGAGCCCAAGGTTATCGAAAATGCCGAGGGGGCGCGGACAACCCCCTCGATGGTGGCCTTTCGCCCTGACGGAGAGGTGCTGGTCGGGGCCGCGGCGAAGCGCCAGGCCATCACCAATCCGGAGCAGACGCTGTTCGCGATCAAGCGTTTGATCGGCCGCAGATACGACGATCCCATCGTCCAGAAGGACAAGGGCATGGTGCCCTACAAGATCGTCCCCGGCGCTAACGGTGACGCATGGGTCGAAGTGAACGGCAAGAAGTCCAGCCCTAGCGAGATTTCCGCCCACATCCTGCGCAAGATGAAGGAGACGGCCGAAAAATACCTGGGTGAGCCGGTCACCGAGGCCGTCATCACGGTGCCCGCCTATTTCAACGATGCGCAGCGCCAGGCGACCAAGGATGCAGGCACCATTGCCGGTCTCGAGGTTCTGCGCATCATCAACGAGCCGACCGCTGCGGCGCTGGCCTACGGCCTCGAGAAGAAGAAGACCGGCACGATCGCCGTCTATGATCTCGGCGGCGGCACCTTCGACGTCTCCGTTCTGGAGCTCGGCGACGGTGTTTTCGAGGTCAAGTCGACGAACGGAGACACGTTCCTCGGCGGCGAGGACTTCGACAAGAGGATAATCGACTTCCTCGCCGATGAGTTCAAGAAGGAGCAGGGGATCGACCTGCGTCAGGACCGGCTTGCCCTGCAGCGACTGAAGGAAGCTGCTGAGAAGGCGAAGATCGAACTCAGCTCGGCATCGCAGACGAGCGTGAACCTGCCGTTCATCACCGCCGACCAATCCGGCCCGAAGCATCTCGACATCCGTCTCACCCGCGCGAAGCTCGAAGCGCTGGTCGATGATCTCATCTCGCGGACAGTCGGCCCTTGCAAGGCTGCACTCGAGGATGCCGGCCTGAAGGCCGATCAGCTCGACGAAGTCGTGCTGGTCGGCGGCATGACGCGGATGCCGAAGGTCGTCGAGGCGGTGAAGTCCATCTTCGGACGGGAGCCACACCAAGGCGTCAATCCTGACGAGGTCGTGGCGTTGGGCGCAGCGATCCAGGCGGGCGTGCTGAAGGGGCAAGTTGACGACGTGCTTTTGCTCGACGTCACGCCGCTGTCGTTAGGCATCGAGACGCTTGGCGGCGTGATGACCAAGCTGATCGATCGCAACACGACCATCCCCACCAAGAAGAGCCAGACCTTCTCGACAGCGGAGGACAACCAGCCCGCCGTGACCATCCGCGTCTTCCAGGGAGAGCGGGAGATGGCCGAGGACAACAAGCTGCTCGGCCAGTTCAACCTCGAGAACATAGCGCCGGCGCCCCGTGGCGAGCCGCAGATCGAGGTGACATTCGACATCGACGCGAATGGTATCGTTAACGTCTCTGCCACCGACAAGGGCACCGGGCGCGAACAGAAGATCACCATTCAGTCGTCGGGCGGCCTGAGCGACGAGGACATCAAGCGCGCGGTCAGAGACGCCGAGGAGCACGCCAGCGAGGACAGGAAGCGCCGCGAGCTCGCGGAGACGCGGAACCAGTCCGATGCGCTGATTTTCCTGTCCGAGAAAACCCTGTCGGATGCCGGTGACCGGGTAGCTGCCGCCGATCGGGAGGCGGTGGAACAAGCCGTCTCGAAGCTGAAGACGGCCATGGAGGGTGAGCAGATCGAGGAGATCCGCAAGAGAAGCGAGGACCTGCAGGCCGCCACCCAGCAGGTCGTCAATGCTCAGCGTGCTGAGAGCGGCACCGCATCCGCTGCGGACGATGGGATCGTGGACGCCGAGTTCGAGGAGGCGGACGACACGAAGAAATGAGGGCCGCGGCGCGCTGGCGCTCATTGGTCAGAGGGGCGCCTGCCGCCCCCCCCCCGGAGGCATGAAGGCTGGGCAAGATGAACCAAGACGACACTGCTGATGAAAGGGAGGCGGTGCCTTCCCCAGGCGCGAGCAGCGAGGACGCCGGGCCGGACCGCGCAGTTCCTGCATCGGAGGTCGAGGAACTGCGGGAGCGGCTCCTACGTGCGCTGGCTGATGCCGATAACGCCAGAAAGCGGGGCGATCGCGCACGCGCCGAGGGTCGAGAAACCGGCATCTCGGATCTAGCCTCGATGATCGTTCCAGCGCTCGATAGCCTTGATCTGGCGATCGAGGCGGCATCTCGAACGGAGGAGGCGCAACCAAGCGTCGATTCCCTGCTCGACGGGCTCAGGGCGACGAGCAGGGCGTTCGTGGATGGTTTGGCAAAGGCGGGGGTGGAACGGATCTCCCCACAGAAGGGGGAGGCGTTCGACCCTAACAGACATGATGCGATCGCCTCGCGATCCGAGCCCGAGACCGCCGAGGGGCTGGTGCTTGAGACCCTGCAGCGGGGGTACAAAGTCGGAAGCCGGCTCATCCGCCCCGCACGCGTCGTGATATCTTCAGCAGGCTGAGCGGGAGGGCGGATGCGATGCATCGGGACGCCATCGCCCCTCATTCTTCCGGTGCAGCGGAACCGGCCTGATATGCAGCGAGGGCAGGTATGGCCGGTCGGGTTGCTCTGGTGGCTTGCCGCGCTAGCGAGCGTGACCGGCATCTCGGCCGGGCAGGCAAGGCCCTCGCCCGCGACAACCGACGCTCGGCTCCCGGTCTACGACGTTCGCGAGGTCGTGAGCGGAGATCAAACCGCCTTTGAAGTCGCGATCCTTGCCCCTCCTCGTTGGGGCGATCGCCCGGTGAGAAGCCGCCTGCTGCGGAAAGCCGCCCAGGTCGCAGCCGGCCGCGGAGCACACTGCTTCGCCATCGAACGTGCACAACTGAACCGCAATGTATCGTACGTGCCGCTTCGATCCGGTCACATGACGATCTCGACGAGTGGGAGCGCAGCGGAGTGGCGGCGCTACTGGCGGCTCTACAGGAATGTACTCGCCTCGCCGGGTATCCATTTCGGCCTCGGCACAGTTTCGCGCATCGGGAACCGCGTCGTCGAGGGGCGCCTGTTGATCCGCCTCTGTCAACCAGGCGCCGAGACACCGCGAGATGCTTTCGAAGTCCAGAAAATACTGTCGAGCATTCGAGCTTCCGAGCCGGCTGGAAGCCCTTGATGGCCTGATCCTCTCCTTGCCACCTGGCCAAGCGACGGGTCTCGCAGATCACGTCCGCGGAGGTAGACGAATGGCCGTAGTCGTTCTCATGATTGAGCATCTTGGCGAGGTGTTCTGGTCGACGCATCACTGCCACGCGACTGCCTGGTCCTTTCTCCTGTCTTACGTCAACGATGCCTGGACGCAGCAATTCCCCAACAAGCCTCCGCCGCAGGATGAGGAGGAGCGGGTCGAGATCTTCTTTGCCGGGGAAGGGAACGAGTATGTTATTGCTGAAGCTGGCGTCGAGCTGAAGCCCACTGTGCATTAGGTCGTAAGGTTATGAGCGGGGCTACCTTTAACGGCCACCTGTCCGCCTTCGATCGTCGGCTGCTGCGTTGAGGCGGTGCCCGAAGCCGATGCCCACTCTCGGATGCGGTCGACTTGATGAGATTGCGGCTTGGCCAGAGCTCGCTCTTCACAGGTCCGAGCGGTGAAACCGACCGATTGCGCGTCGAAGCCAGGACCGGCGCTTATGCTCGTTGCCGACGATCACGCATCCGTTCGATCCCGCACCTGCCCGAAATCACGGATTAGCGAGGAACGGGAGACGGATGGCGGGCAAAGCATCGCCAGTAGTTCCGCCAGGTCGATCGATGCAAAGCTCACCGAGCTGTCCGCCACCCCGTAGGGCATGATCAGCCGACCGGCGTGCGCCAGTGCCCCGCAGGTATAGACGACGTTGGGAACATAGCCCTCCCGAGCTTCATCGGAAGGCGACAGTAGCGGCACCGCCGTTCGACCGATGATGCAGGATGGGTCCTCTCGATCGAGCAACAGTGCGCCGATTGAATATTTGCGCATTGCGCCGACGCCGTGGGTAAGTACGAGCCAGCCCTCCTCGAGCTCGATGGGCGCCCCGCAGTTGCCGATTTGGATGAGTTCCCAGGCATATTCAGGACGGGCGAGAAGTTCACCGCGCTCCCATCGATACAGGTCTGGCGAACGCAGCAGGTAGAGGCTCTCGCCATCTTGCCGGCCGACCATCAGATAATCGCCATCGAACTTGCGTGGAAATAGAGCCATGCCCTTGTTGCGCGCGGCACTCCCTTGCAAAGCCCGCAACTCGAAAGCCTCGAAGTCGCGGGTCAGCAGTATCTCCGAAGCTATCGCTGCGCCGCTGTAGGCGGTGTAGGTGCCGTAATAGGCGCGGTTCCCATCGTCATCCTCGAACCTGACGAGACGCAGATCCTCCAGGCCATTGCGTTGGGCCGGCGTGAACGGGAACAGGACCATCTCGTCGAGACGGTTGCTGCAGTCATGCCGGCGAAAGACGACACTACCGTCGGGCTGACTCTCAGCCTTGGCGGCGACCGCAAGATCGGGCGCCGGATCAAGCTCGATAGTGCCGTCGACACGAACGATCCCTTGTCGAAAGGTCACAGAGGAAATGTGCCCCTCGCCCACGGCCCGCAGCGACAGGATGAATCGAAGCGCCCCCTCGGTCAGCCCCGTCTGGTCGGGGTGCGGAACGATGCTCGGGTTCATGACCGCCGCGGCGCCGAAGGAGTATTCGTGGCAAAAATAGGCGCCGATGAGTTGGCGCTGAGCGCGGTCCAATGGATCAGCCAGGCCAATCTCGCTCGCCACCTGATCGTACCGCTCCTCGAACACCCGGCGTATCTCGCGATGGCGGCTTTCGAAATCCGCGAGCACAAGGGCGAGCTCGGCTTGAGTCGTGCGGCCGTCCATGGCGCGCACCGCGGCAATGATCCGCCGCACTCGATCATTATTGACCGGGTTGATGTCCCGCGGCTTCGGAGCGAGATGAAGGGGCCGTACGACGACCCGATCTGGGTTCGGCAGCAGCCGCAGGCTGGATTGGATCAGCGGCATGCGGCGCCTCCGGAAGCAGCGGCTCGCGCGTTGCCTCTCTCTGAACCCTCGGCAGCGCTGCGGATACGCGCAATCGCCAGGGCGGCGAACTGATAGGCAAGGATGGACTCCGCACCCTGGTTCAGGTTCACGCGGTCCACCTGCAATCCGTCGTAGCAACCGCCATCAGGCTGGGGTCGGTTCCGGCTGAGGGCGAAATGACACCCTAAGCGAAACGGCAAGAAGGGGTGGCTAGCTGCCCAGACCGCTTTTGGTCAGCGGGTAGCTATAGCTGACGTTTAATTGGGCAAGCAGCGGCGCCTGCTCCCGACCAACTAACGCTGTTCGTTAAATGAGTCCCGACGGCCGCTCTCGACAAAAGCTGCCTTTTGAACATTAGAATTGACGCCTTGAGTAGGGGGCCAGATCAATCTGGTATTACGATGGGGTGAGGC